>CBDUDJ010000315.1:0-3919 GCA_965365885.1 uncultured Gammaproteobacteria bacterium | reverse complement strand
GCGTCCTCGACCACGGAAGAGATTCCGGACGTGACGCAATCAGCCGGCGCCGGGCGGCGGGACCCGACCGTGACGGAGCCGACGCAAACACCAGCCACTGCCCGCACAGCAACGACCAGGCGCAATGACACTGCGGCAAACCAATCCCGTGAGCAGCAGACTCGCAAGTTAGAGTCGAGAACCGCTCGGGCCAGAGTTGCAGAAGTTTCGCTGCCTGCTGAGGAATCGGTCAGCGCTGAACGCACGAGAAAACCAAGACGGCTTGCCCAACGCAGAAAAGCCGAGCGTGCACCCGAAAAATCCGATTCGGCAGCGCCGCCTGCGGTGGAAGAACTCATCGTCATGAACGTGCTCGCCGATTCCGACAGGCCGTACACTGGAGATGAGCTCTTTACGGTCTTGAAAGGCAAGGGGCTGAAGTTCGGCGAGATGAATATTTTCCATCGCGTCGAGCCGTTGACGAAGGCCGTGCACTACAGCGTAGCTAATCTGGTTGAACCGGGCACCTTCGATATGGCTGAAATGGAATCACTGCGGTCGCCTGGTCTGTGTTTGTTCATGCAGCTACCTGGTCCGGAACAGCCGGCACAGGTATTCGAAAACATGTTAGCTGTTGCTCGTGAGGTGACCGCCCGTCTTGGTGGCGAACTCAAAGATGAACAGCGCAACGTGATGACGCCGCAAACAGTTGAACACTATCGACAGCGGATAGTGGACTTTTCCAGGCGTCGAATGTCTAAAAGGGCATGAACTCGAAAGCACGGCTGGAAGAACTCCGTGCGCTGATTCACCATCACAATCATCGGTACCATGTTCTGGACAATCCGGAGATTGCGGATGCGGAATACGATGCGCTGTTTGATGAGCTGGCCAGCCTGGAAGCCGAACATCCTGCATGGGTTACACAGGACTCGCCCAGCCAACGCGTGGGTGATACCCCCTTAAGTGAGTTCGCAAGCGTCACCCACGAGCGGCCCATGCTCTCGCTTGATAAGTGCACTACTGCGGCAGAGCTGTCCGACTGGCTGCTGCGCTGCCGCAGCAGATTGGCTGAAGAATCCACCATCGCTCTGTTCTGTGAACCCAAAATTGACGGAGTAGCCGTTGCGCTGGTTTATGTCGACGGCGCACTCACATTGGCCGCGACCCGTGGCGATGGTCGAACTGGTGAAGACATAACGGCCAACGTGCGCACGATCGGTTCGGTACCGCTGAAACTTACCGCAGAGCATGGACACCCCGCGCCGGATGTACCATCAAGGATGGAGGTTCGAGGCGAAATTTACATGCCGCTGGCTGATTTCGAGCAGTTCAACGAGCGGGCTCGCGCGAACGATCAGAAAACCCTGGTTAACCCCCGCAATGGTGCCGCGGGAAGTCTGCGGCAACTCGATCCGAAGTTGACTGCCCAGCGGCCGCTGACGATGTATGCCTATAGCGTCGGCTGGGTGGAGGGCGACTGGCAGCCGTTGACCCAGAGCGAAGTTCTCGATCGGCTTGCCATGTGGGGTTTCAGGGTCAATTCGGAGAGCGGTCGCTTCGAGGATCTCGACGGTGTGGAGCGTTACCTTGACGATCTGCTTGCGCGCCGCGATGCGCTTGGCTACGACATTGATGGCACGGTCATCAAGGTGGACTCGCTGGATCAGCAACGCCGTCTTGGTGCTGTCACACGCAAACCGCGTTGGGCGATTGCCTACAAATACCCTGCTGAGGAGGCAACCACACAACTGTTGGATGTGGAATTTCAGATCGGCCGCACTGGTGCCGTCACGCCGGTCGCAAGGCTCGAGCCGGTTTTTGTCGGCGGCGTGACGGTGAGCAACGCCACACTGCACAACATGGATGAAGTTGCCCGACTTGATATTCACATCGGCGACAGGGTGATGGTGCGGCGCGCCGGTGACGTCATTCCGCAGGTCGTTTCGGTGATCAGTTCGCGCAGCAAAAAAAACGCCGAAGCCATTTCGCTACCGCAGTCCTGCCCGGTCTGCGGCAGCCCGATTGTTCGTGCCGACGACGAAGCGGTTGCGCGCTGTTCCGGCGGCATCAAGCGTTGCCCCGCCCAGCGCAAAGAAGGCCTGAAACATTTCGCTTCGCGCCTCGCTTTGGATATTGAGGGTCTTGGCGACAAGCTCATCGACCAGCTTGTGAGTGTCGATCTCGTCGGCGAGCCTGCCGATCTCTTCAGCCTGGAGCAGGCCGCGTTGGTCGGTCTCGAGCGCATGGGCGAAAAATCGGCAGTCAAGCTCCTGCGCTCAATCCAATCCAGCAAAGTGACGACTTTGCCACGCTTTATCTATGCGCTGGGAATCCGCGAGGTGGGCGAGGCAACAGCACAGAACCTGGCCAGTCACTTCGGTGATCTGGATTCACTGAGGGCTGCGGCTGCCGAAGCGCTTGAGGATGTCGCTGATGTGGGTCCTGTCGTGGCTGCTAATATCGCCGCGTATTTTGCGAACGCCGAGACACTCGGCGTGGTCACGAGACTACAGGAGGCAGGCGTTTCGTGGCCGGACCTCCCGGTTACTACGAGCGACGATGAGTTGCCGCTGGCTGGTCAGACCTGGGTTTTAACGGGAACGCTTGAGCAATTAACACGAGACGAGGTGAAGGTTCGACTGCAGCGGCTCGGGGCGAAGGTTGCGAATTCTGTGTCAAAGAAGACGCACCAGGTCGTTGCCGGTCCGGGCGCCGGCAGCAAGCTCAGCAAAGCCCGGTCGCTCGAGGTACCCGTAGTGGATGAGGCGGGACTGCTTGCATTATTTGCAGAACACAATGTCACGTTGGATTGAGGAGTCGGCTGCTCCGGGCGGCAGCGTCGTGCGTGTCGCCAAATTAGTGCTGCCTGTCCCGCGTTGGCTTGTCCCGCGTTGGCTCGGCTGCCTGGCGCTGCTGGTCGTGGTTTGCCTGATTGCCGGGTGTGCGAGCAAGCCTCCGGCCAATCCGGACAACCTCTGTGATGTGTTTGCCGAAAAACCGGCCTGGTACAAGGCCGCGCGGAAAGCTGAATCGCGCTGGCAGCTGCCGATTGGCCTGGGGATGGCGTTCGTTCACCGCGAATCGAGCTACATCGCGGATGCCCAGCCGGCGCGTGGGAAGGTACTGTGGATCATTCCCTGGCGCAGGCCGTCGAGCGCTTACGGGTATGCCCAGGCGACCGACGAAGCCTGGCAGGACTACCTCGATGATGTCGGGCGTTGGTTCGTCGAGCGAGATGACCTGGGCGACGCCCTGGATTTCATCGGTTGGTACAACGATCGCAGTCATCGTCGGTTGCGGTTGGCCAAAGACGATGCCTACCGCCTCTACCTTGCGTACTACGAAGGCCATGGTGGTTATTCCCGGAGAAGCTGGCTCAACAAACCGCACGTTAAAGGTTACGCACGTAAAGTGGTGGACCGGACAAGACGCTATACCACGCAACTTGCAGGTTGTGAGAAAAAACTCAAGCGCCGTAGATGGATTTTCTAAGGCTCATTTCCGCCTCCGGTATAGCCACTCTTCGGCTCGATGGCTAAGCTGATTGGATGACAGACACCGTGCTCGATCAGGAGCTTAAAGACGAAATCCAGGAGGCTTATCGGGCATGGTTGCAGGCACGGAATTTTCGTGCCCGGCGCGGCCAGCGCGAAATGATCGCGGCTATTGCGCGAACTTTCGGCGGGGACGCACCGCGCATTGCCGCCATTGAAGCGGGTTGCACCAGTATTGAGCATGCCTCATATATTGATGATGAGGGTTTAAGACTGATGAAAGAGAATGGAACACTTTGGATACCTACCTATATTTCTGTGACCGGGTTCGAACTTCCTCATGATGATTACACCACCACCATTGCAAGACAGCGTTATCCTCATCTAATTGAAAATATGGCGCGTATGATCAGAAAAGGTCATGAGATGGGCATCACTATTTT
>CBDUDJ010000314.1:0-3926 GCA_965365885.1 uncultured Gammaproteobacteria bacterium | reverse complement strand
GTGGATGTCGATGCGGTGTGTGATGGCGATCAGGTCGTCATCGGCGCCATCATGGAGCACATCGAGCAGGCGGGCATTCACAGTGGCGATTCCGCCTGTGTGCTGCCGCCCTATCAGCTCTCCCAGGGCATCCAGGATCGAATCCGCGACCAGGTCAAAGCAATGGCAGTGGAACTCGGCGTCGTCGGCCTGATGAACGTGCAACTGGCTGTTCAGGAAGAAGATATTTTCGTGCTGGAGGTCAATCCAAGAGCCTCACGAACAGTGCCCTTCGTGTCCAAATGCATAGGCACGTCGCTTGCGAAGATTGCGGCGCGCTGCATGGCGGGCACGAGTCTGGAAGAGCAGAACTTTGTCCGCGAGATCATTCCGAAACAGGTCAACGTGAAGGAGTCTGTTTTCCCGTTCAACAAATTCCCGGGAGTCGATCCGATTCTCGGCCCGGAGATGAAGTCCACCGGCGAGGTGATGGGCGTGGGTGACAGTTTTGCTGAGGCTTTCGCGAAAGCGGTGGCTGGCGCGGGTGTGGTTCTGCCTGGCGGCGGCCGGGCATTCCTGAGCGTGAAGGACTCCGACAAGGTTGGGTTGATAGACCTCGGCAGAGAACTGATTGATCTGGGTTTTGCGCTCGTCGCCACTCGCGGCACCGCAAAAGTGCTGCAAGGTGCAGGTGTCGAATGCGCGATGATCAACAAAGTGGGCCAGGGCCGGCCGCATGTCGCGGACCTGCTGAAAAATGAACAGATCGATCTCATCGTCAACACGACGGAAGGCCATCAATCTATTCGTGATTCGGCGGTCATTCGGCGACTCGCGCTGCAGAACAAAGTGTGCTACACAACCACATTGACCGCCGGTGAAGCGTATTGCATCGCGATTCGCTATGAGCGCGATCACACAGAAGAGCAGGTCAGACGTTTGCAGGATCTCCACCTGGAAATTTCGTGCTGACCGATTTTCTATTCGAGATCACGGGCCGGGCGAATGCGGAGAGCTGATCTCAGCTTGCTGGTAGAAGAATGCCAAATCCAATGACAGTCGAGGGTGCGGAGGCGCTGCGGGAAGAATTGCAGCAGCGTAAGTCAGTGCTGCGACCGCAGATTACTGAGGCGATTGCGGAAGCGCGGGCTCACGGCGATCTCAAAGAAAATGCTGAGTACCATGCGGCACGCGAGCAGCAGAGCTTCAACGAGGGCAGGCTCCAGGAAATTGAGGGTAGGCTTGCGGATGCGCAGGTCATCGATATCTCGAAGATGACGCCGTCGGACAAGGTGATTTTCGGCTCGACCGTTACCCTCATCCACACCGAAAAAGGTGCCAAAAGTGGCGCCGAGATTCGCTACAAGATCGTGGGTGAGGACGAAGCCGACCTCAAGGAAGGCAAGATCTCCGTCATGTCGCCTATTGCTCGAGCGATCATCGGCAAATCAGTTGGCGACATCGGCGTGGTCGAAACGCCAAACGGGCAAGTGGAATACGAGGTCGACTCGGTCGCCCTCGTGTGACCGGCGACCCGCTCGCCGTGCGCCGTGTAGTCTCAGTTGCGGGTCAGGTTCGACAGATGCGGCTTCGGCTGCGGATTCTGCCGGAATAACACGAGCACTTTGCCAATCTTCTGGACGACGCTCGCGCCGCACTGCTTGACCAGGGCGTCGCCGAGCACTGCCCGATCGGCCCTGTCTTCCGAATGGATTTTGACTTTGATCAGTTCGTGATCGTCGAGCGCGCGTTGCGTTTCCGCAATCACAGTCTCACTCACGCCAGCTTCGCCGATACTCACGACTGGCTCGAGATGATGGGCGATCTGACGCAGACGCTTGCGGGTTTTGTTATCCATGGTTTTGCTCAGAAGTCTGTCGTTTTCAAGGGCGCGCATTCTAAGCGCATGTTGTGCAGAATTGCAGCACCATGACCACAAAACGCAGCAAATCCAGTGAGCGCTGGCTCGCCCGCCAGCGCAAAGACCCGTTCGTGAAGAAAGCCGCGACCGAAGGCCGCATTTCGCGCGCCCACTACAAGCTCGAGCAACTCGATGAACGATTTGCCCTGCTACGGCCAGGCATGCGTGTTCTGGAGTTGGGAGCGGCGCCCGGCGGCTGGACACACTATGTGGAATCGCGTATTCGTCGCCACTCGGGCGGCCCTTCGCGTGGCCGTCCGCCCGCGGGCCTGCTGGTGGCCGTTGATTTTCGCGCGGTCAATGCCGCTGCCGATACAGTGGTGATCCAGGGCACTGTGGGGACGGACGAGACGGCTGAGAAGATTGCGGCAGCCCTGGAAAATACCCGCGTAGACCTTGTTTTGTCCGATATGGCCCCCAATATCACAGGAATACGTGCGTCGGATCAGGCGCTGGCAATGGAACTGCTCGATTTGGCCATCTCTGCGGCGCAGACGTGGTTGAAACCGGGCGGTAGTCTTGTGGTCAAGGTATTTCAAGGCGAGGGCATCGACGACTGGGTTCGGGATATGCGCAAGATATTTGATAAATTTAAACTGGTGAAACCCCGGGCTTCGCGCCAGGATTCGCGGGAAATGTACGCAGTTGGCTCACAATTCCGTGCACCGGTGCAGTTTCTTGGGCATTCGTAGTGGTGTACGCTAGCCTCCCGGTTTGGACCTGCCAACAGACCCCAACAACTTGCTCCTTACGTCCGCGCAGTGATCGAATTATGAGGATAAGTCCTTGACAGATATGGGAAAAAACTTACTGCTATGGCTGATCATTGCGGCCGTGCTGCTCACGGTCTTCAATAATTTCAACGTCCAGCCCGAACCGGAAACGATCAGTTATACCGATTTCATCGAACAGATCCGCACCGACCAGCTGCAGCAGGTAGAGATCGATGGTCTCATCATCCGTGGTGTCCGCAAATCGGGTGACCAGTTCCGCGTTATCCGGCCGGACGTGTATGACCAGAAACTGCTCGACGATCTGTACAACCACAACGTGCAGACGGCCGGCAAGCTGCCGGAACAACAGAGCATATGGGCTCAGCTGCTCATTGCCAGCTTCCCGATTCTCATCATTATTGCGGTCTTCATGTTGTTCATGCGCCAGATGCAGGGTGGTGCTGGCGGCCGTGGTGGTCCCATGGCATTCGGCAAGAGCAAAGCGCGCCTCCTGAACGAAGACCAGATCAAAACCACATTTGCCGATGTGGCCGGCGTCGACGAGGCCAAGGATGAGGTGCAGGAACTCGTCGAGTTTCTGCGCGATCCGGGTAAATTTCAGCGGCTGGGCGGACGTATTCCACGCGGCATACTCATGGTCGGCCAGCCGGGTACGGGTAAAACGTTGCTCGCAAGAGCGATCGCCGGCGAGGCGAAGGTGCCCTTTTTCTCGATCTCCGGTTCGGATTTCGTCGAGATGTTCGTAGGTGTGGGTGCGTCCCGGGTGCGCGACATGTTCGAACAGGCCAAGAAACAGGCGCCCTGCATCATCTTCATCGATGAGATCGACGCTGTTGGCCGGCATCGCGGGGCGGGCCTCGGTGGTGGCCATGACGAACGCGAACAGACACTGAATCAACTGCTGGTTGAAATGGACGGCTTCGAGGCGAATGACGGAATTATCGTCATAGCCGCGACCAACCGGCCAGACGTACTGGACCCTGCGCTGCTGCGGCCGGGCCGCTTCGACCGCCAGGTCGTTGTCAGCCTGCCTGACATCCGCGGCCGTGAACAGATTCTCAAGGTTCACATGCGCAAAGTACCGCTGGCGGACGATGTCGAACCCTCTATCACTGCCCGCGGTACACCGGGTTTTTCCGGCGCCGACCTTGCCAACCTGGTGAACGAGGCGGCGCTGTTTGCAGCCCGCTCCGGTAAGCGTCTGGTTGAGATGGCGGATTTCGAAAAAGCGAAAGACAAGATCATGATGGGCGCGGAGCGCAAGTCCATGGTCATGTCGGATAAAGAGAAGC
>CBDUDJ010000313.1:0-3933 GCA_965365885.1 uncultured Gammaproteobacteria bacterium | reverse complement strand
ACCGAAGAGATATTGGTGATCACCCCAAAGCCCTGTTCTCGCATGACCGGCAGAGCGTGTTTACACACGAACATAATGCCTTTGAGATTGACGGAGAAAATCCGCTCCCAGATCTCTTCAGTCATTTGCGTCGGACCACGATCTCCGGCGCCAATTCCAACGTTGTTGTGAAGGATGTCGATACGTTCGTAACGTTCGATACAGGTGCGCACGAGGGATTCATCGTCACTTTCCCGGGTTATGTCCGCCACGCAGGTACTACCGACACCACCGCGTTCTTCCAGCATTGCCAGAGTTTCCGCAGCCGAAGATTCGTCGCGGTCGACAACGAGCACCGTTGCACCTTCTTCAGCAAATCGAATCGCGGTCGCGCGACCGTTGCCAATCGTGTCACCGGGTGTCTGCCCGGCACCAACAACGATGGCGATCTTATCGGCTAGACGTCCCATCCCGGTAACCCTTCGTCGAGCTGGACCCCGAAGCTGTTCAGCGCCATCGACACCAGGTTGTACTGACCCACGGTAAACACGACGTCCATTAACTGCTGGGTGGACAGATGCTTACTGAGCCCCTGCCAGGTTGTGTCGCTGACGTGCGCATCCGCATGCAGTTCGTCGGTCGCCCGCAACAGCAGAGAGTCAAGCTCAGCCAGACCCGGAGTATCGGGACCTGTCTGCGCAGAGCGAATCTCTTCATCCGTCATCCCCGCCCGCCGGGCAATCACCACGTGCTGGCCCCATTCATAACCTGCCTGACACAGATAGCCGATCCGCAGGATGAGTAACTCGCGTTCCCGCACCTCCAGCGTGGATTTACCCAGTATGTGGTTGGCGAAGACCATCCAGCGTTTAGCTAACAGGGGATGATTGGCCAAAGTCCTGAAGATGTTGAAGACCTGCCCGGAATCGACGAACGGTTGCATCACCTCTGTCGCATTCTCATCCCAGTCTTCTTGTGTAAGTGGCGTTACACGCGGTTCGGATAATCGCATTGAGCTCCCCGGATTTCTTTTTCCCCTCAAGTCATGCAAAGCTACCACACTGCATAAAGGGAGTCTCAGAATGAACATCACCATCGAAAAACGCGCGCAAACGACCATCGTTACGATCAACCGGCCCGAAGTGCGTAACGCGATCGACCAGGCAACCGCAACCGAACTTGCAGAAGCATTCAGAGATTTCGATGCCGATGATTCCCAGGCAGTTGCGATCCTCACCGGCGCCAACGGCACCTTTTGCGCGGGTGCTGATCTGAAAGCCGTTGCGACCGGCCAGGGCAACAAGGTGCGCGAATCCGGCCAGGGTCCGGTCGGCCCTTCGCGAATGATGCTCAGCAAGCCCGTGATTGCGGCGGTCGAAGGGCACGCGGTAGCCGGCGGCCTGGAGCTCGCAATCTGGTGCGACCTGCGTATTGCCGCTGAAGACGCCATTTTCGGCGTTTACTGCCGACGCTGGGGCGTGCCTCTGGTGGACGGCGGCACCATCCGCCTGCCACGCCTGATCGGCCACAGTCATGCGCTGGACATGATTCTGACCGGTCGCGGCGTCAGCGGAGAAGAGGCTCGCATGATGGGGTTGGCTAACCGACTTACAGCACCGGGAGAGGCCCTCACGACAGCTATTGAGCTCGCCGAAGACATCGGCCGTTTTCCACAGAACTGTCTGCGCAGCGATCGCCGGTCGTCCTACGAGCAATGGCACCTGTCCGCACACGAGGCATTGCTCAACGAAACCCGGCTCGGCCTGCGGGTCATCCATTCCGGAGAAACCCGCGAAGGTGCGAGTCGGTTTGCCGAGGGTGCCGGGCGTCACGGCGACTTCGGCTCGATCTGAATTGTGATATAACCAGACTAATTCTAATGGGACGATAGAGGGCACCATGGCATTTTCAAAGTCACCGCAGTTCGGCGTAAACATGTTTCCAACCGACTACGCAATCCAGCCGGTGGAACTGGCAAAAGCAGTGGAGGAGCGGGGTCTGGATAGCCTGTTTTTCCCTGAACATACCCACATTCCTGCGTCTCGTGCCACGCCGTTCCCAGGTGGCACCGACCTGCCGGAAATGTACTGGCACACACACGACCCGTTTGTCGCACTCGGGGCTTGTGCAGCGGTCACCGAGCGCATCCGCCTCGGCACCGGCATCTGCCTGGTCATCGAACGCGACCCGATCACCCTTGCCAAGGAAGCAGCCTCGCTGGACAAGATATCCAACGGCCGGTTTGTGATGGGTATCGGCGCAGGCTGGAACCGCGAGGAGATGGAAAATCATGGTGCCAACTATCAAAAGCGCTGGAAGGAAGTGCGCGAGAAAGTTCTCGCGATGCGAGAGATCTGGACCAACGAAGAAGCCGAGTATCACGGTGAATTCGTCGATTTCGACCCAATATGGTCCTATCCGAAGCCCGTGCAGGAAGGCGGTCCGCCAATCTGGATAGGGGCGAATTCAAAATGGGTATTTGAGCGCATTGCCGACTACGCCGACGGCTGGATGCCGATCGGCGGGATGGGTTCCGGCAACATGGAAAAACTTACAGAAGCACTCGAGGCAAAAGGTCGCAAAGTCGAAGACCTCGATCTCGCGCTCTTTGGTGCGCCAACAGACTATGATCAGCTGCAGGGTCGCCTCGAGCAGGGATTCGACGAGCTGGTCTTCGGCCTGCCAGCTGAAAGTGCCGATACGATTCTGCCAATGCTCGACAATCTCGCAGAGCTGGTGGCAAAGATAAGAGGCTGAACTAATACGCGGCAGGCGGGGCATCCAACCCGCCTGCTGTTAAAGCAGGCTCACTTCATAGCCTCTCTCGCGCAGGCCCTCGACGACCTGGTCGATCTGTTCCTCACCGCGCATCTGGAGACACAGTTCGACCAGCGTGGCACGAACCGAGGAGCCTCCGAATGCTCGCTGATGGACGATGTCGATGATGTTGCTGTCGAGTTCGCCCACCACTCGCGTCAATTCGGCAAGCGCTCCTGGCACATCCGGGACTTCCAGCCGTAACCGCACGAGGCGATGCGAGCGGACAAGTCCGCGTTGCAATATGGATGACAGAATCATCATGTCCACATTGCCGCCTGAGAGCACCAGCACGGTTTTACGCCCGGCAAATTTCTCCGGGTTCGTCCGGACGGCTGCCAGGCCCACGGCCCCGGCACCTTCAACCACGGTTTTCTCAATTTCCAGCAGTGTGAACACAGCCTGCTCAACTACCTCTTCGGTAACGATCAACATATCGTCCACATGCTTGTGAATGAGAGGGAGCGTGTGGACTCCCGGCGACTTCACGGCGATTCCTTCCGCCACCGTGCCCAGCGGCGTCGCTCCGCGCGAGTCCCGTGAAAGTCGGCATGTACTGCACCATAGCGTTCTACCTGAACACCGACGACTTCAACCTCACTGGTTTGCGACTTGATGGCACTGGCAATACCGGAGATAAGGCCGCCGCCGCCGACCGGTACAACAACGACCTCGACTGTCGGCATCTGTTCGAGAATCTCGAGGCCAACCGTGCCTTGACCAGCGATCACCCGTAAGTCATCGAAAGGGTGGACCAGCGTCAGATTTCTGTCTTCCGCAAGCGCTTGAGTGAATGACAGGGTTTCATCGAAATCCGCACCTTGCAGCAACACCTCGGCTCCGAACACGCGCGTCTGCTCAACCTTGGCGTTGGGTGTCGAACGCGGCATGACGATACAGGTCGGTATCCCGAGTCGTTGTCCATGATAGGCAAGTGCCTGTGCGTGATTGCCCGCTGACATTGCTATGACGCCGTTGCGCCTTTCGTCATCGCTGAGTTCGAGCAGACAGTTCAGCGCACCGCGCTCTTTGAAGGAAGCGGTGTCATCCCGGATGATTTTGCAAAGTCGGTCGAGATCTATTTGGCCATTTTCGTCCACATCCAGCAGTTCGATCTCGAATCCCTGGCTAGCAAGC
>CBDUDJ010000312.1:0-3938 GCA_965365885.1 uncultured Gammaproteobacteria bacterium | reverse complement strand
GCCTGCACGAGTCTGGATGTGCCAGCGACTGTCGTCGAATTTGACGCTGGTGACTTCCTGACCCAGTTCAAGATGCTGAACCAGGTCGTACTTCTCCACACAATTGGTGCAGTACTGCCAGATTTCCTGGCCGCTCGAGTACGCATGACTCCAGTTCGGATTGAGTTCGAAAGAATATGAATAGACGTGCGAAGGCACGTCACAAGCCACCCCGGGATAGGTATTTTCACGCCATGTCCCGCCCACCGAATCGGCTTTTTCCAAAATGACGAAATCAGTTATTCCCTGCTTGCGCAGTTGGATGCCCATGCAGATGCCGGACATACCTGCACCGAGAATTGCCACCCGTACGGACCGGGGGTGCTGTTGGTCCTGCGTGCTCATGTCATTTGGCCTGCCGTTGCTGAAATTGTCTCGTGGAGATGTGTGGTGTCATTGAAGCGACGCACCATAATCGTCTCATCGACCAGTACGATGTGGCTGATGGAACCGTTGTCAGCACCCGTAAAAGCAAATGGCCGGGCGCCTGTAGCATGAGAGATGATGTGTGCAATCACGCCCCCGTGCACTACTGCGACTACCAATTCGTCGGGGTGTCTCTGCGCGATTCGATTCAAGCTTCGTGTCAGCCTTGCGTTGAGAGACTCAAAGCTCTCACCGCCGGGAATGACATCCCACCGCTGTTCGCTTCGCATACGTAAGTAAAGTGGGTCGTTGGCATGCGCTTTCATCCGCAACACGCCGCCTTCCCAGTCGCCGAGGAAGACTTCTCGCAGATCTGGATCCGATATCGGAGTGAGGCCGAGGTGACTGCAAAGAGGCGCGGCTGTTTCCGAGGTTCGGCGCAGGTTTGAGACGTAAATTGCGGCGATCGGTTGATCCTTCAAGCGCTCGCCGACTCGTTGGGCTTGTTCCCGCCCGTTCAAATGCAATTCCGGATCCCCGTGACCGTCGACAAGTGGAAATGGCGCCTCCGCTGTTGCCGCCCGCGATTCGCCGTGGCGTATCAGCAGTAGCTCCGTTGCACCGGGCGGGGGGCTGAAGCGCTGCTGTCTGTATTCCTGCGCGGTGATAAGCATCCTCCTGCGGGTTGGTTTTTCGCAAAACGGCGGATTCTAACCTGTTAGCGACCATTTCTTGTAAAGTGTCGGCGAAAATCTTCATCGAGGGTATGTGGTGTCGATAACAATGAGTCGAAGGGCGATGCTGGGTGCCGTGACGGCAGGTACTGCCGGGTTGGCGATGGCACCTCACGCACTCGGGGTGCGGTTGCGTCCCGCTCCGGGAATGATCCGCCTGAATTCGAATGAAAATCCGTACGGACCCAGTCCAAAAGCTTTGAGCGTCGCTGCGCAGGCTGCTGCTAAGGGAGCTTACTATCCCGGGCCCATTGAGGAAGACCTCCTGGCGATGATTGCTGAACGCCACGACCTGGCGCTTACGAATATGGCACTGAGTTCAGGCTCAAACGAAGCGTTGTGTGCCGCAATGGCAGCTTTCGGCAAGAAGGGTCGCATCCTGGTGCCCGGACTCACCTACGGTCCTCACTTGCGCTATGGCAGAAATATCGGAGTGGATATCGTCCGTGTTGCGCTGCGCGATGATATGTCCATCGATCTGGCTGCGATGGCAGCAGCGGTGGATGATTCCATCAGCATGGTCTACATCTGCAATCCAAACAATCCCACCGGCATGACTCTCGATGGAGAGGAGTTGCGAGCGTTCTGTAAGTCGGTTGGTCCCAAGGCGACTGTGCTGGTTGACGAGGCGTACAACGAACTCACTGACAAGCCCGACTACACATCAATGGTGGATCTGGTACGTCAGAATGAAAACGTAATCGTCATGCGGACGTTCTCGAAGATATTCGGACTTGCCGGGTTACGGATCGGCTATGTCATGGCACCACCAGAACTTACAAAGTTCGTTGCCGATCATGTGATGTCTTGGCCCAACATCGTCGGAATAGCATCTGCACTGGTCAGCTATGAAGATGAGCCGTTTCTGCAATTTTCGAAATCGAAAATACTCGAAGGCAGGCAACTTGTGATGAACGTGTTCGATGAGCACGAAGTACCTTACCTGCCATCACAGACGAATTTTGTTTACGCTGACGTTAAGCAGAACGCGACGGAATTCGCCAGAAAAATGCTGCAGAAGAACGTGAGAATACGCGGCATATATGAGCCGTATGAGACTTACTCGCGAGTCAGCATGGGTCGAATCGAAGACCTCGAGGTTTTCGCCCGCGTATTTCACGAGGTTTATACCGGCTAACGACTTACCTATGCGTTGTAGCGCACCTGTTCCAGCGGCGGCAGATTGAGCGCTGCGCGGAAGGTATTGTGATAGTGGTGCAGGGCGGGTTCGTTACGACCGAAAATGAGGTGGTCCAGAGTGCCGTTCTCTGCGGATTTCTGCGTCGTTTCGCCCATCAGATAGTCTTCCTTCTCGATGGTGCTGTCGAATACCTCCATTGAGGCCTCAAGACTGAACCCCGCTGCATCTTCCCGGGCGCTGTGATCGTAAACGTTGTCGGCATCAATCACAGCGACCCCTTCTGTTTGAGCTGCATCCAGCGCATCCCTGCTGAAG
This sequence comes from uncultured Gammaproteobacteria bacterium, assembly GCA_965365885.1. Taxonomy (GTDB): domain Bacteria; phylum Pseudomonadota; class Gammaproteobacteria; order Pseudomonadales; family Azotimanducaceae; genus SZUA-309. The sequence continues at coordinate 1,343 of CBDUDJ010000312.1, read as the reverse complement.
TAGTGGCCAACTTTGGTGATGGAACGCCCCGGATTGGTTGCATCCGGGTAAATTTTGATCAGGGAGACAGAGCTTCTGGAGACGTTGAACTGAATATTCGGAAAGAGATAGTAGAGCACGTTCGCGGCATCCTCCGTATCCCACTCCTCCTCAGGCAGTTCGCGCAACCGGTCGATGCCTTTGGATGCGAACACGAATCGGTGATTCTGACCGAAAATTTCATAGGCCAGCGCATCGCCGTAGAAAAGCTGTGCAAGGGTATCTTTGTGGAGTCGTGGGAAGTGATAAGTTTCGCCGAACGTATCGTTTGCAAGCTTCCAGTTGAGGTTCATCTCGATAACAGATTCACCAACGTAGACCAATTCACCTGCGTTCCAATCCTCGATTTCAGGTGCCAGATCACCGAGTAGCGAATCGACGTCGAGCTTGCCTTCGGGTTTCGGGTGCACCCAGAGCTGGCCATATTTTTCTTCTGCCGGGAGTTCGATCAATCCACGGCAGGAGCGATCGACTTCGCCAAAGTCTTTCTCTCTGGGTATTCCAACCAGTTCGCCAGTGTTTGCGTAAGTCCAGTTGTGAAACGGGCACATGAAGCGTGAGGCTTCGCCTCTCACTTCGTGGGCGATTCTCACGCCCCGGTGGCGGCAGGCGTTGATGAACGCCCGAAACTTTCCCTGCGGATCGCGGGTTGCGAGAATGGGCACCCCGAAATCATCGATCGTCAGGAACGATCCCGGCTCTGTGAGATCACCACTGAGACCAATCAGCTGCGGATGGTTCTGGAAAAACTGATGCCATTCCTGTTCGGCGAGTTCGGGGCTGACATAGGCAGACGTGGGAATCTTCAACTGCACACCCGCATCGACATTTACTTTTTCGTCGAGCTGCCGCATCAGTTCTTTGAGCAGCCTGATCTGGGTTGCCTTCTCCACGTTTACGCCTCGCTAGGTTTTCTCTATCGCAGAATCCGCAGCGATTGCTGGCTCTCGCCACGCACTGCAAACCGTCGCCTGCGGTAAGATTTGCAGCAACGATAGCACACTCCCACAATGCGGCATTGCGATCCCGCGCGTTACCAGACGAGTGCAAACGGCTATGACCGATCAGTCCAGAGGCGTCACCTATCGGCAGACGGAAGACGGCTACTTCCACAAGCGCGGCTTGCGCCGCTACGCCGGTGTTTTCTCACTGTGGGCCCTGGGCGTAGGTGCGGTCATCTCCGGTGATTTTTCTGGCTGGAATCTGGGGGTCGGGGAGGCGGGTTTTGGGGGCTTTCTCGTTGCCGTCTTCATCATCACGCTGATGTACATTGGACCTTGTCTGTGCATTGCTGAAATGTCACC
>CBDUDJ010000311.1:0-3939 GCA_965365885.1 uncultured Gammaproteobacteria bacterium | reverse complement strand
CGCGCGTGCGGTAACCCTGGATCGAGTGGAGTATCGGCCGTACCAGGAAGTCGCAACCGAATACCCGGATGTGACCGCCGAAGACTTCGCGACTTCGATCCAACTTTTTGTCGATGATCAACGCTACTCGGGTGCAGAAGCTGCATTCCGCACTCTCGCTCTCGGTGGCCTCGGCTTCTGGCATGCTCTTTATCGGCACTTACCCGGATTTGCGACCTGCAGCGAGCGGCTATACCGCTTTGTGTCTACGCACCGCGCTGCTTCGCTTGTTGTAAGTAAGGCTCTCTTTGGTTCACGCTTGCGGCCTGGCCAATTCGAGCAGACTGCAGACTGGTTGTACCGCGGCGTGATGCTCGTGGCCTTGTTGGCTTTGAGTTCCCTGTGGTGGCAAATCGATGGGTTGATTGGCGAAAACGGCATACTGCCCGTCGCGAATTTTCTTGCTGCGGTGCACGACCAGCTGGGCGCCGACCGATTCCTGCAGGTGCCGACGTTCTTGTGGATTTCTTCAGCCGATGCGTTTTTGCACGGTCTATGCGGCCTGGGTTTGCTGGCTTGTTGCGTGGGGATTGCCGGTCGCGCGCGGGTGGCGATAGCTTTTCTGGTGTATGCCGTGTACCTGTCGCTTTTCTATGGCGGCCAGATATTCATGGGGTATCAGTGGGACCTGCTGCTCATAGAATGTCTGTTCCTCAGCGCACTGCTGGCGGCGCACCGGACATGGGGTATCTGGCTCTTCCGGCTGTTGCTGTTCCGTTTCATGTTGCTGTCGGGTGCGGCCAAGTTACTCAGTGGTGATGCGACCTGGGCCGATGCGAGTGCACTTGCCTACCACTTCGAGACGCAGCCCCTGCCGACGGCACTCGCCTGGTTTGCCCATCATCTGCCAGCCACGATGTTAAAGGCAGGTGTCTATGCGACCTTTCTCATCGAGCTCGTATTCCCCTTCTTCGTATTCCTGCCACGCAATCCACGTCTGGTAGCCGCTTGTGGTTTTGTGCTCCTGGAGCTGCTCATCGGGCTCACAGGTAGCTACAACTTCTTCAATCTGCTCACGATCATTGCGTGCCTGGCACTACTCGATGACCGGCTGTTACACCGTTTGCCAACCTTGCGCGGTGTGCGACCCTTCCGGTTCGGTCGCTATGTTGTCGCTGGCGCGGGCAGCCTGATCATAGTGCTGGGCTTACTCGCTGTGCTGGAGTCCACAACCAGATCCCGTGCTCAGAATATGTTGCTTGAGACCTTTGAACCAGCACGGGTGGTGAATGGCTATGGTCTGTTTGCAGTCATGACAACGCAGCGCGACGAGCTGATCATCGAAGGCTCGCTCGATGGTGCGAGCTGGCGTGCGTATGGCTTTACGTTCAAGCCGGGCGAGGTTGCCGACCGCCCACGCGTCGCCACGCCCCACCAGCCAAGGCTCGACTGGCAGATGTGGTTCGCTGCGCTGACCACTTTGGAACGATCTCCCTGGATATATGGTCTGGTAAACGGCCTGCTGCATGCAGAACCTGCTGTTTTAGCGCTGGTGGAAGATCCGTTTGCGGGCGCGCACCCTGCGTTCGTCCGTGTCATGCGGTACCGCTATCGTTTCACGACACCGGAGGAACGTGCCTTGAACGGCGACTGGTGGTCGCGAGAACTGATAGGTTCGTGGTCGGCGGAGATGCGCCTGCGAAAACCGATCATTGAGCACGAGCCGTTGATTCTGGATTGATCCTCGGACATGTGTTTGCATCGCCGAAACCCGGCGCGCACAATGTGGTTAACCCAAGGGGTGGTCGTGAGACCTGAGACGCACAGAGCGGACCCTTTGAACCTGATCCGGTTTGTACCGGCGTAGGGATAGGGGCCTGAGCTTTCTCACCCGTCCGTGTCCACCCGTCGCTTCGGATCGTTACCGGAGCTGAAAATGATTTCATTGTCGAGAATTCTGCTGGTCGCGCTGGTCTTTCCATCGATTGCGCTTGCTGCAGAATCCGCACGCGAGCCGGTTATTCCGGAGATCCTCGTCACGGGCGAATTCCGCGAAGCTGAACTCAATTCCATTCCAGCTACCATCTCTGTGCTCAGCGAGCAGGACATCGCTGCGCGCAATGCACACCATCTCGAGGAGTTGCTTGGGATGGCACCGAACGTCAACTATGCAAGTGGCGCATCCCGCGGTAGATATTTCCAGATTCGTGGCATCGGTGATCGGAGCCAATTCTCGGAGCCGCTGAATTCGTCGGTCGGATTGCTCGTGGATCACGTGGACTTCAGTGGCGTGGGTGCGGTGGGAACTCTCTACGACGTCAACCAGGTAGAGATTTTTCGCGGACCTCAGGGCACGCGCTATGGGGCAAATGCCCTCGCTGGGCTGATCAACGTTACCACCAACGAGCCAACTCCCGAGCAACAAGGCTCACTGCGTGCTGAGGTTGGAAATTATGACAGCTACAGCCTGGCGGGCACGTTATCGGGTCCGTTGAGCGACCGTGTGGGCTTCCGAATAGCGGCTCAGCAATACGTCAGCGACGGCTTCATCGACAACGATTTTCTCCGTGCTGAAGATACCAGCGACCGGGATGAACTCACTCTGCGTGGCAAGCTCAGCTGGCTGATTGGTGATGCTTCGGAACTGGATCTCATGCTCGGCTACATCGACATCGATAACGGGTATGACGCGTTTTCACTCGACAACGACCGTAACACGCTGTCCGATGAGCCGGGTCACGATCGGCAGGAGTCGAGCTTTGGAAGTATTCGATGGCGTTGGTCGGGAGCCGAGCGATTCACCGTCGAGGCGATTGCGACGTACGCGGATACGGACATCGAGTACGGCTATGACGAGGACTGGACGTACGCTGGGTTTCATCCAGATGGCTACAGTTCCACGGACAACTATCTGCGAGATCGCGAAACCGCCACGGCCGAGGTGCGTATTCTATCTGAACCGGATGGACGACTGTTCAATGCCAGCACGGACTGGGTGGTTGGCGCATACGTTCTCGATCAGCAAGTCGACCTCACTCGAGAGTACACATTTCAGCTGGTCGACTTTGACAGTCGTTTCGAGGTCGCCCGTTTTGCGGTATTCGGCCAGACCGAGAGTGCGCTGAGTGATGTGACAACCCTAACTCTCGGTGCGCGGTTGGAACGCCACGAATCGGATTATGAAGATAGTGTAGGACTTGACCTCGAACCCGACGATGACCTGTGGGGCGCACGCATCGCTCTGGATCACATGTTGACGACCGACATGCTGGTCTACGGGAGCGTGTCGCGCGGCTACAAAGCCGGTGGCTTCAACACTGACGGGACGCTTGATGAGGATCTGCGTGAGTTTGATCCTGAAGTGCTCTACAACTATGAACTCGGCGTCAAAGGTAGCTGGCTCGAAGATGCGCTGATCGCTCGAATATCGCTGTTCTACATGTTGCGTGACGACATGCAGGTTGCCAGTTCCGAAACGCGCATCCGAGCGGATGGCACTCCTGAGTTCATCGCCTACGTGGGAAATGCGTCCGAAGGCAACAACTGGGGCCTGGAAGCTGAACTCGACTGGCGCGCCACGGACTCGTTGCGGCTGTCCGCAAGCCTGGGTCTTCTGCAAACCGAGTACGAGGATTACATCAACGGCAACGGCGATGACCTGGACGGCCGGGACCAGGCTCATGCCCCCGGATACCAGTTTTTCACCAGCGCCCAGTACGATTTCTACGATGGTTGGTTCGCGCGAATCGAAGTTGAGGGCAAAGATGAGTTTTACTTTTCTGACAATCACGGTGAGCAGTCAGATGCGTATGAACTGCTCAACGCCAGCATCGGTTTTCAGCGGGGTGCCTGGTCGGCGCGACTCTGGGGTCGTAACCTGACTGATGAAGATTACCTCACGCGAGGCTTTTTCTTCGGCAATGACCCACGTCTGGGCTACGAAGGTAAAGGCTATTTCCA
>CBDUDJ010000310.1:0-3943 GCA_965365885.1 uncultured Gammaproteobacteria bacterium | reverse complement strand
GCGGCGGATAAAAGCGCTGCGGCTGAGACAAGCGCTGCGGCTGAGACAAGCGCCGCGGCTGTAGGTGCAGCGGATGTTGCCGATTCCGTACCGGCACCGCAAATTGCGCTGGGGACGATTCCGGAGCTCAGCAGCCTGTCGCCGCTCGACGTACATCCCCGCACCAGCCTGACGATTGTCGAGCAGCTGCGGCACAATCATTACCTGAAAAAGCCGCTGGACGACGAGATCTCGAGCCAGATCTTCGAAAACTACCTCCGCATGCTCGATGGGGCGAAGATGTACTTTCTGGCCGAGGATGTGCAGGCGCTCGAAAAGTATCGCTACCGCCTGGATGATGCGCTCATCCGGGGCAACCTGGAGCCAGCATTCGAAATCTTCAACATTTATCAGGCGCGTCTGCGAAATCGCCTGGAATTCCTTCTTGCAGAACTGGACGAAGGACTCACCGGTATCGATTTCAATCTTGCCGACTCGGTGGAGATCGACCGGGAAAATTCACCGTGGCCAGCCGATGAAGCGGCAATCGACGAGTTGTGGCGCAAGCGTCTGAAGGCGTCTGCTTTGTCCATGAAGCTCAACGATAAACCACTCGATGAGATCGAATCGCTGCTTACCAAGCGTTACCAGAATCGACTCAAGCAGACAAAACAGACCAAAAGTGAAGACGCGTTCCAGCTCTATGTAAACGCGTTTGCAAGCACCTATGACCCACACACGCAGTATTTCTCGCCGCGGACCTCGCAGAATTTCAATATCAACATGTCGCTGTCGCTCGAAGGTATCGGCGCGGTGCTGCGCAACGAAGACGAATACACCTCCGTGGTTGAGCTCGTCCCCGCAGGACCCGCCGACAAATCTGGACTGATCAATCCCGCTGACCGCATCGTGAGCGTTGGTCAGGGTGATGTCGGGCCTCTGATCGATGTGGTCGGCTGGCGCCTGGATGACGTTGTCGAACTGATCCGCGGGCCGAAGGGATCGCTCGTGCGTCTGGAGATAATTCCCGACGCCGCAGAAGATGATTCGAGCAAGGTCATCCAGATCACCCGCAATACTGTCAAACTCGAAGAGCAGGCTGCAAAAAAGCAGGTTCTCGAGCTGACGCGTAACGGTCAGACCCACAAGATCGGCATCATCGAAGTACCCACGTTCTACGTCGATTTCAAAGCCATCCAACAGGGTGATCCCAACTACAAAAGCACGACTCGCGACGTTCATCTGCTCATCGATGAACTGATAGCTGAAGGTATTGATGGTCTGGTCATCGATCTGCGAAACAACGGCGGCGGTTCATTGCAGGAAGCCGACACATTGACGGGACTCTTCATAAAGTCGGGACCGACCGTGCAGGTGAAAGCCGCCAGCCGGCGCGCCAACGTCTATTCCGACACCGATGATGCCGTGGCCTGGGATGGCCCACTTGCGGTCATGGTCAATCGTCTGTCGGCATCGGCATCGGAAATTTTTGCAGGTGCAATTCAGGACTACGAACGCGGCATCATCATCGGCAGCCAGACGTTTGGCAAAGGCACCGTGCAGACGCTGGTGCCACTGAATCGCGGCCAACTGAAGATCACCGCAGCCAAGTTCTACCGTGTTTCAGGACAAAGCACCCAGCACCAGGGAATTCTGCCGGACATCGAATATCCGGAGATCTACGATACGGAACGCATTGGCGAAAGCTCGCTCGATGATGCCATGCCCTGGGACACGATTCAGCCGGCCGTTTATCCGCGCGCGAACCGCATCCAGCCAATCCTCGGTGAGCTGCAGGATCGCCACCAGCAACGCGTTTTCGATGATCCCGATTTTATTTACCTGCGCGATCTCGTGGAGAAAAACAAAGAGCACGCGCGTAAATCTCACGTCTCGTTGAATGAAGAACAGCGCGAGGCAGAAAAGGTGCAGGAAGACGAGTGGCGCCTGGAGCTGGAAAATACTCTGCGCATCGCCAAAGGTGAACCTGCCGTGGAATCGCTCGACGCGCTCGACGAGTTGCGTGAAGCAGCCAGTGATGAAGATACACAGGAGGATCCGGCCGAAGATGCCCTCAAGGTTGAAACCGGCAACATTCTCCTGGACTACATCGGCCTGACGCGCCAGATCGCGCTGGTGGAGAACCTGCCGGACAACAACGCAACAGCGATTCAGTAAAGGCGCTAGCTAGTTCTTGTCCATTCTGGACAGGAACCAGCCAGGTCTTCAGCTGTCCGTGGCACGGCTGCACAGACAGGTTTCTGGCCCTGAATTCGAGTTACACTGGCGGCTCCAGGATTTCGTAGATCAGTCTTTGATTGAGAACGCCCCCAGCGATCAGCCACATGTCTGAACTGGTGGCCGTGCCCAACGCGCACGCGATAGCCACCATGCTGCTGACCGTGGTCGCGCTGTGGCTGTTTACCCGCGACCGAATACCGCTCGAACTTTCCAGCCTCGGATTGATTGCGCTGCTCGCAGCCGGCTTTTCGCTGTTTCCCTACGCGGACATCGATCCTACTGATTTCTTCAGCGGCTTCGCTCACGAAGCGCTGATCGCAGTTTGTGCACTGATGGTGCTCGGTCAGGGAATAGTCCGCACCGGTGCGCTCGAGCCGGTCGGCCGGTTTCTCGGCCGTACCTGGGGACGTGCGCCGCATATCTCGTTCCTTGCAACCCTGCTGGTCGGTGCCGTGCTTTCAGCATTCGTCAACAACACCCCGATTGTCGTCCTGCTGCTGCCCATTCTCATCAGTGTCTGCCTGCGTACGTCGACATCCGCTGCGTCCGTACTGATGCCGATGGGTTTCGCTACGCTGGTCGGCGGGATGGCAACCACTATCGGCACCTCGACCAATCTGCTCGTGGTCAGTGTCGCGCAGGACCTCGGGCTGGAACATTTCGGCATGTTCGACTTCGCTTTACCCGCGGTCATCGCAGGTGGTGTTGCGATACTCTACCTGTGGTTGATTGCACCACGCCTGCTGCCACCCCGCGCAATCGAACTCGATAACGCCTCGCCTCGATTGTTCGAGGCGCGCCTGCACATCGATGAAGGTTCGCCGTGGGTCGATAAAACACTGGCAGATGCCAAGTCTGCCGCCGGTGGTGACATGAACGTGGTGCGAATCAAGCGAGGTGAAACGTTCATCATGCCGTTGCCGGATGTGACTCTGCGGACCGGCGATTCTCTGCGGGTGCGTGACACGCCGCAACGCCTCAAGGCGTTCGAGCAGGCTCTGGGCACGCGCCTGTATTCCGATGATCACTTGGTCGACGAAGAACATCCGCTCTCGGCCGAAAATCAGATGCTCGCAGAGATCGCTGTCGTCCAGGGGTCATCTCTCGACAGAACCAATTTGAGATTTGCCCGCTTTCTTGACCGCTACCAGCTCGCAGTTCTGGCGCTGCATCGAGCCGGTAAGGATATCTGGCGGGTGAGCGAAAACATTCAGGAAGTCATCCTGCAACCCGCCGATATTCTCCTCGTGCAGGGTTCGCGCGAGCAGATCAGCGTACTTAAGCGCAGCACGGAGTTTCTGGTAATCGATGCCAGTGTTGAGCTGCCGAAAACAGAAAAAGCAGGTCTGGCGCTGGCGATCCTGGCAGCCGTCGTTGTCTTTGCTGCTACCGGGATCATGCCGATAGCGGTCAGTGCAACCGCTGGTGCCACACTGATGCTCCTGACTCGATGCCTGAATCTGGGTGCGGCAATTCGCGCCATTTCGCCGTCGGTCTATTTCGTAGTCGTTGCCAGTCTCGCCCTCGGCTACGGTCTGGTCGCAACGGGGGCGACTGATTTCATTACCGCAGTGTTTCTGTCGGCCACTTTCGGTGCAAGCCCGACCATTGTCCTGTCAGCACTGATGTTCCTGCTTGCCGTGCTGACCAATGTGGTTTCCAACAACGCTGCGGCGGTGATTGGTACCCCCATCGCAATAAGCATCGCCCAACAGTTGGCGTT
>CBDUDJ010000309.1:0-3948 GCA_965365885.1 uncultured Gammaproteobacteria bacterium | reverse complement strand
CGACGACACACCTATCGAAGGCTATGTCGACAGCATCGGTTGGGGTATTGCCCAGGATGACGGCAGCACCGGCTTTGAGTTACTGCCCAATATCGACCCCACTTTCGAGTGGATCCGCCTGGCGCAACGTGTGCCCGTGCGCATCCATCTCATCGATGTCCCGGAGCACATCAGGCTGCGGGTTGGTACGACCTGCTCGGTGTTGGTGATGACCGGCACCGCGGACGCTGATACCGACACGGCGCGCCGGTAGGCAGCGGTGCGTCAGCCACCATTCCTCATAGGTCGCTGGGTGTTGCTGGCGTTGTGTGCCGCCGGCTGTACGATGCTGGGCCCCGACTACGAAACGCCGAGCGCACCCGTTCAGAACGATTGGCTCGAATACGATGATCCGCGGGTAGACAGCGTCCCGCCCATCGCGCTCGAGTGGTGGACCACCGCGTTCAATGACCCGATTCTCGACCAGCTAGTCGAAACCGCACTGGCTGAGAACCTGTCCCTGCGCTCTGCAGGGCTGCGCGTACTGCAGTCGCGCCAGCAGTTGGCGATCGCAATCGGTAACCAGTACCCACAACAGCAACTGGTAACCGGCCAGGGCGGGACCCTGCGTGAGAACGGCTCGTCCTTCGAGTCCTACGATTTCGCTTTCAGGCTGAGCTGGGAGGCAGACGTATGGGGCCGTTTCAGACGCCAGATCGAGTCTGCCTCGGCGCTGCTCGATGCGAGCATCGCCGGCTACGATGGTGTCATGGTGTCTCTGATCGCAGACGTCGCACAAAACTACCTGTTGATTCGCATCACCCAGCGGCGCCTTGCCGTCGCCCTGCGCAATTATGCGCTGCAGCAGGAGAGCGTACGGATCTCGCAGGCGAAATTTGTCGCCGGTGAGGTCAGCTCACTCGATCTCGAGCAGGCTCAGACTCTCCTCTACAATACCCAGGCGGCTGTGGTTTCACTTGAGCCTTCACTGCAGCAGTTCAAGAACTCGCTGGCGATCCTGCTCGGCAGACCGCCGCATGACATGAGCGAAATGTTTGGCGCACTCCAACCGATACCGACCGTCGAGCCGGAAATTGCCGTCGGCATGCCCCAGGATCTGCTGCGCCGAAGACCGGACATCCGCATCGCCGAGCGGCAGCTGGCCGCCCAGAGTGCACAAATCGGTTTCGCAATCACCGAACTCTACCCGCACTTCGGGATCGACGGTTCGATCGGTTCCGGCGTGGCGACCCAGGGTGATCAGGACTTCGGCGACCTCTTCAGCAGCGATACCTCCAGCTACAATCTCTTCGGTTTTTTCGACTGGAACATCTTCAACTACGGCCGCCTCAAGAACAACGTACGATTGCAGGATGCCTTTTTCCAGCAGCTCCTGGAGGATTACCGCCAGTCTGTGCTCAACGCACAGGTTGAAATCGAAAACGCTATCGTCGCGTTTCTCAAGTCGCAGGAACAACTCGAGGCTATCCAACTCGCAGCCGATGCCGCCCAACGTGCGGCGGACATTTCTACAGCGCAATATCAGGACGGGCTGGTGGACTTCAACACGGTAATCACTACCCTGACGGCGCTGGTCAATCAGACGGATCAGCTCGCCACGGCTCAAGGAACGGTTACGACAAACCTTGTCACGGTTTATCGATCCCTCGGCGGCGGCTGGGAATTCCGTGAGGGTCGTGAGCCGCTCGATCTGATCCCTGAAGAGACGCAGGAAGAAATGTTGGAACGCGGCGAGTATTGGCAGAAAACCTTCGAGCAGTAAGTGGCTCGTGGAGTTTGACTAGGAGTGTGAGATGAACCTTGATCTTCTATTGGGTGGCGGCATGATGGTCGTCTGCATGGCAATTCAATGTGTTGTGGTTGCAGTCTTGTTGCGTGGTTTGCATGTATTGGAATCAAGGCATCTGATCAGGAGCGCGATCATCCCGGCGTCGGCCTTGCTCACCGCCGTCTTGCTCATCCTGTTCGCCAGCAACCTACTGCAGATCGCGCTCTGGTCTGGCCTGTTTCTCGGCTTGGGTGAGTTTGGCGATTTGAACACGGCCTTTTACCACTCGATGGTCAATTTCTCGACGCTTGGCTACGGAGACCTGGTGATGAGCGTCGAGCGACGCCTGTTGGGCGCGCTGGAAGCTGCCAACGGTGTGATGATGTTGGGTTTGTCGACGAGCGTTCTCTATTGGCTGGTGGGTGCTCTGTCGCGACGCGCCTGGCAGAGAATGGATGACGAAGGCACGTCAGCCGGTCGCGCTTGACCGCTGGATTTCCCGCTCAAGCGTCGAATCTGATGGTGTTCACAGCGAGGATGCGCGCACCTCTGGCTGCTGCTTCGTGACGGCTGTGAACGTTGAGTTTCTCATACAGGTGTTTCAGATGGGTCTTTACGGTTTCCGGCGTGATAAACAAACGCGCGGCAATCTGCTTGTTCTGCAGCCGTTGGGAAATTAGCTCCAGGATATCGAGTTCCCGATTGGTCAAATCGCAAAACACCGGGGTTGCCGCGCCCTGCGCTGCAGCCTGTTCTGCGACGGCGCGCCTTGAATTCAGAATCTGGGCAACGAACCCGGTATGGACGTGCGGGTCCTGCCGCCTCAGCAGATCGGTCATCGGGCGTCCCAGTTCCACGAACGGGCGGATCCATCCCCCTGGTTGAGCGAGTGCCAACGCTTCCACCAGCGCGTCGTTTGAATCAGTCGTCTTGCCCTGCCTGTCCAGGAGCAGAGATTGCAGCACCGCGACCTCGATCGTTTGACACCTGTGTCGCAATGCTACGCTGCGTTGTCGAGTCGCCGTCAACAACTCGCTCGCTTTCACCAGATCTTCATCGGACGCACCCGCAATCAGCACCCTTGCACGGGTAATCACAGGAACTTCCAGGCTGATGAAAATCTCGTCCGGGCCCGGAGTTTCGTCAGCAACGCGCGCCCAACCTAACGCCGCGTCCAAGTCACCCTGCAGCAGACACACACGCGCCCGGCACGAATGCGCGACCGCTACGCATGATGCATCACACGTCTCTTGAGCGAATTCTAATAAGTCATCCAACGTCCGCGCGGCAGCGTCTTGCTGCTGCAGGAGTTGTTGCGTAAGAGCAAGACCCGCGAACGAATCGATGGCAGCTCTCAGGTTGAGAACAAGCTTGTCGTGAACACCGACAGAGAAGTGATGCAACGCCTCATCCAGCCTATAAGCATGCAAATGGGTAATGGCTGCCAGATAGTCACACCACGCCTGACGGTCGCGCCCATCTGCCGCCACATCACGCAGACAGCTTTTCTGAACACGCGCCGCCGCCAGCTCACCGGAAAGCAGCTCGATTAAAACCCGGCTAACGCCACCCGACGATCCGGAGTTTGCACCTGTGAGGGCTGTGTCGAAGATTCCTTCAGCGGCTGACTGCCGGTAACCATTGATCACAGGACCGACGAGCGAGTTACTCAGGAAGACATCGCCGCGCGTTACGGCATGGATGGCTGGAGCCAGATCGGCGCGTACATTCTCACAGGTGACCACGCCGGTAACACCAAACTGCAACAAATCCTTCGTGAAGCAGTCTTCCGGGTGGACCAGTGCGATGATGGAATTCTCAGGCGCCTCGGCATGAAGCCGGCTCGCAAATTCGGTTTTTGGGGTAATGCCGACGTCGATGACGACGACATCCGGCAGGAGCGTCCTTATCTCGCCAAGGGAATCCTCGCTTTCGCCACTCTCACCGATGACGGCGATATGGGGCTCGTCCGCCAGTAGCCTGCGAACCGCAATACCTCGGTGGGAGTCTTCACCGACTATAAACACGGTTGTTGCCTGCCTTGCTTTCCCTGGCACAAGCTCTCCCTTTTGCACGATCGTGCAATCCCTTCCCGCTCGATTGTACCCACCCTCTGGCCATTTTGCGCCAAAAGATGCTTCCAGGCGTACCAATTCCGGGGCTAAATAAGGATGGTTACG
>CBDUDJ010000308.1:0-3979 GCA_965365885.1 uncultured Gammaproteobacteria bacterium | reverse complement strand
TGTTACCGTAACCATCGGAGAGATAGGCTTCGTTCGCCTCTGCGTCGAATGAAATTTTGGCGACGCGGCCGAAATGTTCGCTGCTGTTGCTGTCGGCTTCCTGCCCAGGTGTGCCGATTTGCAGCAGGAACTTGCCGTCCCGATTGAATTTTAGAACGTGAGAATCACCCCGGCCGTTGCCGCCGATCCAGACGTTGTCTTTGTGATCCAGCGTCAGCCCGTGATTCGATGATGGCCACTCATAGTCGTCGCTCTTGCCGCCCCAGTGGTTCACAAGATTGCCTGCGGGATCGAATTCGAGAATGTTGGGTGCCGGGAGACAACACTCGCCGGTGGGCGGCTGCATGGCGGCGCCGATCTCGGTGCGGGTGTTGAATGACTGGCGCCGATGTATCACGTAGACGTGGTCGCGGCTGTCCACGCCTACGCCGATGGCGGAGCCGAGCAGCCAGTGATTGGGTAGCGGCTTTGGCCACAGTGGATCCACTTCGAACATCGGAGCCTCGTGCGCCGCTGCGTCCGCGGTGGGTTCTATGAGCCACTGGCCATAGCCGAGCGCGACAATGGATATGAGCAAACTTATGCCGATGACTGAATTGCGCTTCTGCGTCATGGATTCCCCCTCCAGTTGAGACCTGCAGTGCGCCCGGCCGCTGTCCCGGACGATCGCCTAGTATACTCATTTGCCTCTTCTAGTAGGTGACAGCTCATCGAGACACTGCTTGGATCATTGTGCAGCCGCCGGTTGGGTTCCGCGGCCTGTCTCATCGTGCTGGCGTTTAGCGCGGCACTCGGCCAGGCGCATGAAATTCCGGCGGACGTGCAGCTGAAGATTTTCGTCAAACCCGAAGGCCAAACTCTGCGGGTGCTCATTCGCGCGCCGCTGGAAGCGATGCGCGATTTCGAATTTGCTCAGCGTCCCGGCGGCTACCTCGATCTCTCAGAAGTTGAGTCGCAGCTCGCCGACGCCGCGAAGCTCTGGCTTGCTCGTGACATTGGCTTTTTCGAAGAGACGCGGCCACTGGGCAGTCCCGTGCTGCGTAGCGCCCGGATTGCCCTGCCGTCGGATCGGGCTTTTGACGACTACACCCAGGCACTGCAGGCCGTGCGCAGCGAGCGCCTGCCGCCCGCAACAGAACTTTTCTGGGAACAGGCGTTGCTCGATGTCGAGTTCGAATACGCCATCGACTCTGCTGCGTCACGGTTCCACGTCTTGCCCACTCTCGCCAGGCTCGGTCTCAAAACGCTAACCCAGGTCCGTTTTATCAACGCAGCCGGTGAGGTGAGGAATTTCGCCTACATCGGCGATCCGGGCCTCGTGAGTCTCGATCCTGCTGCAACGGAAGTCGTGCGGTTGTTCGTGGTGAATGGTTTTGGCCACGTGCTCGACGGGGCCGATCACCTGCTGTTTCTCTTTGCGCTGCTCATTCCGGTCCGCCGGATCAGGCCCCTGGTTGTGATCGTGACTGCTTTTACGCTTGCGCATTCGCTCACGCTGGCCGCATCGCTTTTCGGACTCGTGCCTGACGCCCTGTGGTTTCCGCCGTTGATCGAAATGCTCATCGCCGGCTCGATTGTCTACATGGCGCTCGAGAATCTGCTGGCACCGGTGCTCGCGCGGCGCTGGCTGATTGCGTTTGCCTTCGGGCTCATTCACGGTTTTGGCTTCTCGTTTGCGTTGAGTGAGACTCTGCAGTTTGCTGGTGATCATCTGGCGCTGTCGCTTTTTGCTTTCAACATCGGCATAGAGCTCGGCCAATTGGTGGTGCTGGTATGCGCGGTTCCTGTGTTGCAGTTGATTCTGCGCAAGCTGCCGCTGCGGGCGAGTGTCATCGTGCTCTCAGCATTGGTCGCCCATACCGGATGGCACTGGCTGGTTGAGCGTTGGGAAGTTTTGCGTGTATATCGGTTTGCCTGGCCTGACTGGAACCTTGCGCTGCTTGCTGGTGGCCTGCGCTGGCTGATGTTGTTGTGCGTGGCTGCTTTTGTTGTCTGGTTGCTGCGTGGTGCGTTCGATCGCTTTTCGCGGTGGGGCGAGTTGCAAGAGAAACTCTGATTCAGGACTCGGCTCGCTTGAATCAGCGGGGCTGAAGTCGGTTCTGCTGTGCAATAATCTTCGATCCGAGTTATCCGAAGACAGAGGTTTGCAGATGCCCGCGTTTCCCTCCGAGAGTTGGTTCCAGGCGGTTCGGTCGGTCTACAACTCGGACAGCTCGCTGCACAGTGGTGGCGGCGGTGCCTGTCATACGCGCGCTGCATTCACCGTGGGCAAGGAACATTTTCTGATCGTGTTTGAAGGGGAAGCCTGCGCTGAGATAAGTGCGGTCACTAGCGATACCCTGGAGTCGACCGACTTCGTGATCGAGATGCCGCAGAAACTCTGGTGCGAAATGGTTGAGAACATCCAGGAGCATGGCAAAGCGGATCTCGACCACACGCTGAACAGCATCGACCTGTCACAGGAAGAAAGCATCGCGTATTCCCCCGAGGACGATCAATACCGGCAGGATCTTTTCTACCGCTACAACCAGAACTTTCAGGATTTCTTCGACGCCTCCTCCCGCGTCAAAACAACCTTCAACCCATAATACCCGGTACTATTGCGGGTCGCCGATGGGGGCCGTGCGGGCGTCGGCGGCAAGGGCATCGGTGTTTGCCCCGGTCAGTGATTCGAGGAACGCGACCAGATCGTTCTCCTCGCTCGAGGTCATGCCCAGCGGCTGCATGAGAGCATCCTTGGTTTCATCTGCCCCGCCGCCTGTGTTGTAAAAATCGACGACGGCAGCCAGCGTCCGCAGGCTGCCGTCATGCATATAAGGCGCGGTCAGCGCGACATTTCTGAGGGACGGCGTCCGGAACTTCCTGAGTTCCGTTGGGTTGCCTGTTATTTCCGCGCGCCCATCGTCACCCGGATGCGCTACGCTCAAATCGGTATCGATGGGAATCCGCACGCCGGGTGCAATCTGCAGCTCGGCGGGTAGTTGTTCGCGGTTGCCGGTGCTGCGGGCGGCGACACCGGTGTTGTGAAAGTCGTCATCTGTGAAATGCGCCGCCCTGTGATCGAGCATATGGCAGCTGCCACATTGTCTGTTGCGGAACAATTCGAAGCCGCGCTTTACAGAGGCGCCGACCGCGTGCGTATCACCACCGTAGAACCAACGGTCAAATGGCGAGTCGGCTGACAACAGCGCTCGCTGGTAGGCAGCCAGCGCCGCACCCAGATTCAGCTCGGTCAGGCCGTCGGCAAATTCCGCAGCAAAAGCTTCCCTGTAGAAGTCGATGGCCTGCAGGCGTTGGATCACCGCCTCGCGAGTCGTGTTACCCATCTCGTTCGCCGCCAGCAGCGGCGCCCAGACCTGGGTTTCGAGTTTCGTCTCCCGCCCGTCGTGGAACAGCACCGGCCGGTAGCCGACGTTGAAGAGGGCCGGCGCATTACGTCTGACGAAAGCACCTTCGATGCCTACGGGTGTTGCCAGCTCGTTCTGTGTGAAAGCCTGCTCTGGCACATGACACATGCCGCAGGAGAGTGTGTTGTTGGCGGAAAGGCGGCGCTCGAAGAAGAGCGTGCGGCCCAGTGCAATGCGCGCAGCGAGTGGCGGATCCGGCAGCGCTGGCAGGCCAAGCGGCGGGTTTGCGGCCAGTGCTTCCAGAGCGGCATCCTGACCCGTGAGCACAGCAAGGCTTCTAGAGTTCGAACGATAGTTGCTTGATTGATAGCCACTGCGGTCGTCACCCTGGCCCACGCGGGAGAGCGGTTGCGCGCTACCCGGCAGCTCTTCGTCAGCTCGCAGCGTAGCCGCCAGGCAACTGCCAGCCAGCAAAAAAAGGCTGCAGAATGCCCCCAACAGGGCGATTCTGCGGAGGTTTCCGGCCTGGATGGCCACTTTCAATAGCGCTCCGCAGTCAGACCAACAGTGATAGGATACCGCCCGGACGAGACAATTGAATGGGGGAATCTAACCATGCGCGCTCTTCGCAA
>CBDUDJ010000307.1:0-4002 GCA_965365885.1 uncultured Gammaproteobacteria bacterium | reverse complement strand
CCGCCGTTCCTGGTTAAAGAGAACGCCGGGGTTCGCATGGGACTGATGGGTGGCCAGTTCCTGGCAACGTCACTGACCGCCGAGATCCGCCAGATGTGTATGCCCATGTCGATTCAGTCGCTGCCATCGACCGGAGACTTCCAGGACCATGTCAGTTTCGGGCTGGTTGCAGCGCGCAGGACGCGAGACATACTTGATAACGCTCGTCATATTCTGGCGTTTGAACTGATCTGCGCGTGTCAGGCTGCGGATCTGCGTGGTGTCGATCAGCTTAGTTCGGGAACCCGCAGATTGTATGACCTGGTGAGACGCAAAGTCCCGTATCTCGATCATGATGAACCGCTGACCGACCACATTGAAGCTGTTGCAGCCATGTATGCGAGCGGAGAGCTTCTCCAGGCACTGCCGCCGGAGGTCGATGCCTACAACTGGTAGAGGAACTGACATCATGTCCGCCATTCGCGCAACCTACCTGGAACGCACTCGATCAAGTGCCGAATTATTTGCGCAGGCAAAAAGCCTGATGCCGGGTGGGACGTCGCGCCAGGCATCCTTCTGGGCGCCCCACCCACTTACGATCAAACGTGGTGAAGGGCCTCGTTTTTGGGATGTCGACGGTCATGAGTATCTTGATCTGATCAATAACTACACGGCGATGGTCCACGGCCATGCCTACCCTCCCATCGTTGAGGCGACGCGAAAACAAATAGGCAACGGGACCGGGTGGGCCGCGGCCAACGAAGCGCAGAACCGGCTCGCCGAGTTAATTGTCGATCGGGTACCGGCCATCGAACAGGTTCGCTTTACCAACTCGGGGTCCGAAGCCGGCGCGCTCGCATTTACCATCGCCCGGATCGTCACTGGCAGAAATAAACTGCTGATGGCGCGGTGGGGTTATCACGGATCACTGCTTGAGTTCGAAATTGGCTCCTTCGGCAAGGAAGGGCCGCTGACGCACCTTGCAACCTACAATAATCTGGCGGACTTCGAGGCGGTACTAAGCGAACACGGCGACGATATCGCGGGCGTGTTCCTCGAGCCCGTGCTGGGTGCCAGCGGAGTCATTCCTGGTGAAGCAGAATTTCTCCACGGCGTAAGGGACGCCGCACACAACGCCGGCGCACTGTTTATTCTCGACGAAGTTCTCACTCTGCGATTCGCGGTCGGCGGTTGCCAGGCTGGTATCGAGATCGAGCCGGATCTGACGATGCTGGGCAAGATTATCGGTGGCGGCTTCCCGGTTGGTGCGGTAGGCGGCCGCGCGGATCTCATGCGAATATTTGATCCTGCTGACATGAAGGTGTTTCACACGGGTACTTTCAACGCGAACCCGGTGACGATGGTTGCGGGCGAAGTATCGTTGCGCGAACTGACTGCGAAGCGAATCGAGCGAATGAACAGCCTGCGCGAATTGCTTCAGGCCGGTCTCGCCGAGGTGGCGCACAAACATGGGTTGCCGCTGTCAACCAACCACTATGGATCCTGTTTGAACATGTATTTCAGTGAGTCCGTTCCTGAGTCGTCCATTGTCCGTGACGATGATGAGCTGATGGACAGGTTTCATATCGCGTGTATCAATCGTGGTTTGTTTATTGCCCCACGGGGCATGATTGCTTTGTCGACTGTTATCGGGAATGAACACATTGTCGAGGCCATCGAGCGCGCCGATATGGCAATGCAGGATGTAGCGGCAGAAATTGGAGATGATGATGTTTGAGCAGGTTGAAATTCCCTACGGTTGTTACTGGTCTTCGCCGTTCGTCCGCTGGCAAGGGTCTATGCAACATCTGCACTCGGTAAAGTTTGCTGCACACGTCGCACGCCGGGAGCTTGCGAAACGAGAGATAGACCCGGCGTCATTCGACGCAGGTGTGTTCGGGCTCAGCATCTACCAGCATCAATCGTTCTATGGAACTCCGTGGTTCATGGGATTGCTGGGCGCGCCGCAAGCGCCGGGGCCCACTGTGTCGCAGGTCTGCGCCTCAGGCGTTCGAGTCGTACTAATGGGTGCCCAGGAAATTGGTAGTGGCCTCGCACAAACGGTGCTGGCTGCCACGGCCGACCGATGTTCGAACGGCCCACACACTTATTACCCGGCGCAGTCGGGACCCGGCGGAACCGGGGTTGCTGAAAATGTTGTTCTCGACAGTTTCAATTGTGATCCGCTCGGTAGCCACTCCATGTTGCAGACCGCAGAGAATGTTGCTGCAAAGTATTCGATTTCAACAGCCGAACAACATGATGTTGTACTGCGGCGTTACGAACAGTACCAGGATGCTCTGGCGGACGATAAAGCGTTTCAAAAGCGCTACATGGACTTGCCGTTCGCAATTCCGGATCCGCGGTTTCGTAGAACAACCGAGGAGATTGACGGCGATCAGGGCGTTGCTGCGTCAACGGCCGAAGGTCTCGCAAAGCTGAAGCCCGTTGTCGAGGGAGGTACAGTCACATTCGGCGGCCAGACGTATCCCGCGGACGGCAATGCAGCCATCATAGTCGCGGATACGGACAAGGCCAGAGAGCTGTCCACCGATGCCACCGTGCAAATCAGCATTCTGAGTGCCGGGCAATCCCGGGCAGAGCTCGGATTCATGCCAGAGGCGCCGGCTGGCGCTGCCCGTGCGGCTCTGCAACAGGCAGACCTGTCATTCGACGACATGGACGCGATCAAGACGCATAACCCGTTTGCCGTGAATGACATCGTGTTCGCCCGGGAAACCGGTGTATCACCAGCTGATTTCAATAACTTCGGCTGCTCGTTGATCTGGGGACATCCGCAGGCGCCCACGGCAATGCGATCCATCATCGAACTGATCGAAGAGTTAGCCATGCGCGGTGGCGGCCGCGGACTTTTTACGGGCTGTGCAGCGGGTGATTCGGCCATGGCGCTGGTCCTGTCCGTGGATAACCGCTAAGCAGCATGAGCGAGAGGATGCTACCGGAGTTCGCACCTGCAGAGGTAGATGTCGAGCACCTGCCCGGAGGCGGTCTTATTCTGCGCTCGCCCATGCAACTCGAGCCGTATGCCGCGAATATTTGCTCGTACCTGGTGGATTGGGCAGAACTGGCCCCGCGAAGGACCTTTCTAGCGGAGCGATCCGCCGACGGTGACTGGAGACGCATCAGTTACAGCGAGACGCTGGTTGCTGTTCGTGCCCTGGCACAGGCTTTGCTGGATCGTGGTGCATCCGTAGAACGCCCGGTCATGATTCTCTCCGGCAACAGCATCGAGAACGGACTGTTGCAACTGGCATCGATGTTTGTGGGTCTGCCCGTGTCGCCAATTTCCCCGGCTTACGGGTTGATGTCGAGTGACTTCGGCAAGCTCAGGTTCGTGTTTGACCTGGTTAAACCCAAGCTCGTCTTTGTTGACGATGGTGAAGCCTTTGGAGAAGCGTTGAGTTCGTTGGATCTCGACGACGTAACGCTACTGGTAAAGCAAGGTGCGCCGGACAGCATCGACTCAGTCAAAATAGACGAGTTGCTGGCTGTGGAGCCGACACCTGCAGTGGACGCCGCGTTTTCCGCAGTGGGTCCGGACACAATCGGGAAGATCCTGTTCACGTCCGGGTCCACCGGAATGCCCAAAGGCGTCATCAACACGCAGCGAATGATGTGCTCCAACCAGCAGGCGATCGTCCAGATATGGCCATTCGTGACACATCGTCCGCCGGTGCTTGTCGACTGGCTGCCGTGGAACCACACGTTCGGCAGCAATCACAACGTCAACATGATATTGCGCAACGGCGGGACGCTCTATATCGATGCCGGCAAACCGGCACCGGGCCTCATGGATCCTACGATAGAAAATTTGCGTGAAATTGCGCCGACGGTTTATTTCAATGTGCCCCGCGGTTTCCAGATGTTGGCACCTTATCTGGAGCAGGATGCAACGCTTCGTGATCACTTCTTTTCAAACCTGGACACCATTTTTTATGCCGCTGCGGCACTACCGCAAGATCTCTGGGAGCGACTCGAAATACTGTCGGAGGCGGCCCTCGG
>CBDUDJ010000306.1:0-4003 GCA_965365885.1 uncultured Gammaproteobacteria bacterium | reverse complement strand
ACAACGCAACCGAGCCTGTACCCGGCCCCGTCAACCTGACCATGGCGATCGGCCTGGGCCTGACACTGCGGGGATTCATCGTCTCCCACTTCAATCAACTGGCCGGCAAGTTTCGCTCTGACATGGAGTCCTGGATCACCGACGGCAAAGTGGTCTACCAGGAAACCGTGCTCGAAGGTATCGAGCGCGCACCGGATGCTTTCATCGGATTATTCACCGGAACCAATACCGGTAAGATGATCGTCAACCTTGAAGGGTAATGGGGAAAGACTATGAATCTCGCTAAACCGATTAGCGCAATCGCAGTGTTTCTTGCAGCAGGCTTTGCCCAGGCAGATGCACTGACCGATGCACTGCAGGATCCGACGCGCCCGCCTGCCGACCTCGAGCGTGATGCGACAAGCAAACCGGCCACCATCCTGCGGTTTTTTGGTCTCCCTGAAGGGAGTGTAGTGCTCGATCTCTTCGCCGGCAGCGGTTACTACAGTGAAATTGTCGGCAAAGCCATCGGCCCGCGCGGCAAGGTCATCCTCCACAACAATGCCGCCTATCTGAATTTCGCGGGAGACGCGCTGACGGAACGCCTGCAAAACAATCGGCTGGCGAACGTCGTGCGCTATGACCGGGAAATCAATGCCATAGATCTCGCCGATGATTCAGTCGATGTGATCCTTATGGTAAAGACCTACCACGACCTCTATTACAAAGCCGAGGGCTGGGACCTGGATCCCGATGCATTCTTCGACACGGTCCATCGTGTTCTGAAACCGGGCGGCACACTGGCGGTAGTCGATCATATTGCCATAACCGACAGCGGCTCCGACGCAGCACAGGAACTCCACAGGATTGATCCCGAGTTCGCAAGAGCCGATATCGAGGGCCGTGGCTTTGAGCTGGCCGGCACGCTGGATGCACTTGTAAATTCTGCGGATCCTCTGGACATCAGTGTGTTTGATCCGGAAATACGTGGCAAAACTTCCAGATTCGTCTACAAATTTGTTGAACCTGATTCCTGAACGCGTGTAAGATGCGGCCCCAATCAATTCAGGAGGTCGATATGCGAATCATTCAACGACCGTACGCCAGCGGAGACTACTCCAGCGCCCGGTGAGCGCGTCCTGAATTCGAATCTCGATTGATCTTCCAGGACCCGTTCATCGCCGAACGGGTTCTATCTTTCCTAAATCGTCTTTCTTCCAGAATCCGCTCGACCGGTCTCCCCGGTAACTTTCAGTGGACACTATTTTGGACAGGCAAACGATGAACACGAACAACTCCTACAGTCTTTGGGGTATCACCCGCGGCCAGCGGCTGCGCTATGCAGGCGCGGTCATGTCCATGGCATTGATGAATTTCTTCATGTTCGGTGCCCCGCTGGTTGGCAAATACGCTATCGACGTTGTCGTCGAAGGCGATTTTTCGCTCGCCCAGGCGCAACTGTCTGCCATCGCTCGCAGCGTCTCGGGTGCTGAACCCTACCTGGCCTATCTCGCGTTCTCCGCAATAGTCGCCATCGTCATGACCGCAGTCGGCGGCATCTTCCTGTACCTGCGCGGACGGCTGGCAGCACTGGCTTCAGAAGCCATCGTGCGCGGCCTGCGCGAAGAGCTCTACCGGCGCATGCATCACCTGCAGGCGAGGTTCTATGACGCCGCCGACACTGGCGACCTGGTGCAACGTTCGAGCAGTGACGTCGAGACTCTGCGGGTTTTTCTTTCGAGCGACGTTGTGGAAATTGGTCGCGCCATCATGCTTGCGCTGTGCGTCCTGCCGGTACTGTTCTGGCTTAACGCGGAACTTGCCTGGCTGTCTATCTGTCTCATGCCGTTTCTGGTTGTAGGCGCGTACGTCTTTTTCTCAAAGGTCAAAACAGTCTTTCAGGTAACAGATGAAGCCGAAGCCGCGATGACGGCAACACTGCAGGAAAATCTGACTGGCATCAGAGTCGTCCGCGCGTTCGCCCGGCAGGGTTTTGAGATAGAAAAGTTCGGCGCAAAAAACGCCAACTTTCGCAACCACAACTATCGTCTTATCCGGTTGATGGGCTACTACTGGGCCATCAGTGATTTCTTTTCCATGTCGCAGGTCGGCATCGTTCTGATCGCCGGTGCAACTTTTATCATGGCGGGAACGTTAACAGTCGGAGAGCTGTTTGCGTTCATGACGTATGTCTCGATGGTGATCTGGCCGATTCGACAGCTTGGACGCGTTCTGACAGATACTGGCAAAGCAGTCGTTTCTCTCGGCCGAATCAACGAGATCCTCGACGAGCCCGAAGAAAGCGACGAGGTTACGCCCGAATACGGTCGTGCCATCGGCGATCTCGAGATCGAGGACCTGGTGTTTGAATATGAAGACGGCAAGCGAGTGCTCGATGGCATCTCGATCAAGATCCCCGCTGGGGAAACACTGGCAATCGTCGGCCCGCCCGGCTCCGGGAAGTCCAGTTTGATTCGGGTACTGCTGCGTATGTATCCCTACCAGAGCGGCTGCGTAAAACTCGACGGCCAGGACATCACGGAAGTCAATCGCCAGTGGTTGCGCTGGCAGATTGGCGTCGTCCTGCAGGATCCGTTTCTTTATTCGCGCAGCATTCGTGCCAATCTGGCTGTCGGCCGGCCGAACGCTCCGGAAACGGAAATTATCGAAGCCTGCCAGGACGCCGCGATCCACAGTTCCATCGAAAGTTTTCCCGAAGGTTTTCAGGCCATGGTGGGAGAACGCGGTGTGACGTTGTCCGGTGGCCAGCGCCAGCGTCTGGCACTGGCCCGGGCATTGTTGAAAAACCCGCCTGTGCTCGTGCTCGACGATTCACTGTCGGCAGTCGATACCGGAACCGAAAAAGAGATTCTCGCAGCGCTCAAGCGACGCAAAGGCCGCCAGACCACGTTGATCATCGCGCACAGGCTGTCTTCAGTCGTGCAGGCAGACAGAATCATGGTGCTCGACGAGGGCCGAATGGTGCAACTTGGCGATCATCGCACGCTGGCCAACGAAGAAGGCCCATACCGCCGTTTGTGCGAACTGCAAGGAGCACTGGATGCCGCTATCCGCGAAGACATACAGGCGGACCATGGGTGATTGCATTGGCTGATGAACATGGATAACTACGACGACGAAAATTTTGACGACGGCTTCGATGATGATGCGCTCGCCACGCAAATGAACCTGCATCTGTGGGTAAAACTGTTCAACTATGCGAAACAGTATCCGAGGGATCTCAGCTATCTGGCTTTCTTTGCGTTCATAACGGCCTCCATGGAAGTTGCATATCCGCTGTTGACCAGAGGCGTGGTTGATGAGGTGGCCAGTCAGGGCAGCGCTGCCGTTCTGTGGCCGTGGGTCGTCGGCTATCTTGCCTGCACACTGACGATCACCTGTGCGATCGGTGGCTTTATCTGGATGGGTGGCAAGATCAGAACTCACGTCAGTCACGACATCAGGCGTGACGGATTCGCCAATCTGCAACGTCTGTCTTTCAGCTTTTATGACTACCGCCCGGTTGGCTGGCTGATGGCGCGCATGACGTCAGATTGCGAGCGTCTGTCGAATATTCTGGCCTGGGGGTTTCTCGATCTGGTCTGGGGCGGCACGATGATGGTCGGCATTGCATCTGCGATGCTCGTCATGAACGCAAAGCTTGCCCTGGCCGTGCTCGCGATACTGCCAGTGCTTGGATGGGTGTCCACGAAATTTCAACGGCGCATTCTAAACAGCGCCCGCCAGGTCAGGGCAACAAACTCGAGAATTACGGGATCCTACAACGAAGCCATTATGGGTGTGCTCACCAGTAAAGCCTTCGTTCGAGAGGACGCCAATCTCGCAGAGTTCCGCGGTCTTACCGACAAGATGTACGGTGCCTCCGTGCTGAATCTGACCCAGGCAGCAATCTATGTACCCATCGTA
Source organism: uncultured Gammaproteobacteria bacterium (assembly GCA_965365885.1). Lineage (GTDB taxonomy): Bacteria > Pseudomonadota > Gammaproteobacteria > Pseudomonadales > Azotimanducaceae > SZUA-309. The sequence continues at coordinate 97 of CBDUDJ010000306.1, read as the reverse complement.
ATTACGCTTGCGAGCCTCGCCACCGGACTTGCGCTGGCCATCGGTGGACTGGACCTGATCGGCGGTCTGATCACCGCCGGGACGCTCGTCGCCTTCC
>CBDUDJ010000305.1:0-4029 GCA_965365885.1 uncultured Gammaproteobacteria bacterium | reverse complement strand
TAGGTTGTTGCCGTGAATTCTGTGAGTGACTCGCCGTGATAGGTCGCCCAGTTGCGGCAGAGCAGGTGATCGCCGATGACATCCAGAAAAACCGGGGCGAGACGTCGCAGGTGTTGTGGAAACCGATCACAACTCAGTCTGATTCGGGGCTGCTGGTTGCTGTAGGCGTCGATTCGACGATGCAGGCGCACGCCGCGCGCAAGGCCGGGTGGCATGGTCTGTGGCACGGTGCCTTTGATGAAATCACCGAGGAAGCCGCCCGCCACCAGATCGGGATCGGTAGCGCCGATGGCCAGGCTGCCTGCGCTCCTGGCAGTCGTTGCCTGAGCGCCGATCAGGCAGTGCGCGAGGAAATTCACTTGAAGGCGAGATAGCTGTCGAGGAAGGTCGCGAAATCCACCGTGTCAGCCTCCTCGATCTGCTGGCGGCGGTTCTGTGAATCTTCGGTGAGTGTTTGATACTCGGCAAGCTTCTGGCCACGCAACCGGTGTTCGTCGAAATACCCCTTGTGGGCGATCGACTGGTTCATGGCGAAGCGGAAAAACGGTATCTGCTGGCGTTGCATACAGTCCAGCACATGGGCTGATGGGGTGAGTGCTGGATCGAGCACCTTGCGTCGCTGTTCTTCCCAGGTCTCCAGGTGATAGTCGCCTGGTTGTGCCAGATCGAGCAGGTCGGCCAACGGTTTCATCGCATCGAGCAACGCATTCGCCCAGTCCTGCAGTGACTGGTTGCCATCGATCGTGCTCAGTTCCAGACCGGGCTTCCTGCCTTCTTCGACCACGGCAATCTGATTGCGGCCGAGCATCTCCGATTCGCTGCGGGAGTCCTGCGGGCTGGCTGCGAGCAGGCAGTAGACGAGGAAGACGTCGATGAATCTGGCTTGCGGCGCATCGATGCCAACGGGAAGGAAAGGATTGAGATCAAGGCAGCGAACCTCGACATATTCCACCCCCCGCTCACGTAGAGCTGTGAGCGGTCTCTCACCGCTGTGAATCGGCCGCTTGGGGCGTATCGTGCCGTAAAACTCGTTTTCGATCTGCAGCAATGCAGTATTGAGTTGCCGGTAGTGGCCGTCGACCTCCACGCCAATATCCTCGTAAGGAGGGTAGGACTGGGTCAGCGCTTCCTGCATGGACGCTGCGTACTCTTCGAGGCTGTTGTATGAGATGTGCAGTGAGCTCTGGGCGTCGCTCTGGTAACCGAGTCGACCCATCCTGAGTGACGTCGCATAGGGTAGATAGAGCGTACCTTCACCGAAGACTTCGAGCTTGTTAGGCAGGTCTTTGACGAAGCTCTTGCAGACGGCGGGTGATGCACCAAACAGATATATGAGCAGCCAGGAATAGCGCCGGAAATTACGGATGAGGCCGAAGTAGGCGCTGGTTTGAAAATCCTGAGATGCTGTCTCGCCGCGTGCTTGCGCCCATGCCTGCCAGAATTTCCCGGGCAGCGAAAAATTGTAATGGATGCCGGAGATGGTCTGCATCAGGCGGCCGTAGCGGTTACCCAGGCCGCGCCGATACACCGTTTTCGCCGTGGCGATATTCGATGTGCCGTATTGACCGACGGGAATCTCGTCATCGCGGCCCAGGACACAAGGCATGCTCGTGGTCCACAGCAACTCATCATCAAGGTGCTGATAGACGAAGCGATGCACAGTCTCGAGCTGCTCGAGGCAGCTCGCCGTCGAGTCATGTACGTCGGTGATGAGTTCCACTTGCGCTTCGCTGAAATCTGTCGTGATGTAGGGATGAGTCAGCGCTGAGCCGAGCGCCTCGGGGTGTTGCCGCGAAGAAAGTTCACCCTCTTCGGTTACCCGCAAACTCTCTTTTTCAATTCCGCGCTGGAGGTTGGTCAACAGCGATGTGTTCTGGCGGAACAGGTCCAGAACGTCACTTGGGAGGTCAATTGCAGATCGAGCCACTGGAACTTGCCTACCCTCGCGTGAAAAAAGTCGCGCTAGGTTAGCTAGAAATCGGCTGTTGGACCAGCGGCGACAATGCTTGCGTCCACGCTGTACTTCTGGAAATTCTCGGTAAATTTGTCGATCAGACTCCGCGCAGTTGCCTCGTATGCCGACTCGTCCTGCCAGGTGTTGCGTGGATTGAGAAGGGCGTCGTCGACGCCTTCGATAGTGCAGGGAATGTCCAGATTGAAGCCGGGTAGACGCTGGGTCTCCACATCGTTGAGCGCGCCGCTCTGGATGGCGCGAATAATGGCGCGGGTGATTGGAATGGCGAAGCGTTTACCGACGCCATAGCCGCCACCCGTCCAGCCGGTGTTCACCAGATAAACCTGGGAGCCGAATTCTTCGATGCGCCTGATCAGCAGATCCGCATACACCCCGGCAGGCCGCGGGAAGAAGGGCGCGCCGAAACAGGTTGAAAAAGTCGTCTTGTAGGCTTCCGTGGCGCCGACCTCCGTTGAACCCACTACCGCTGTGTAACCCGACAGGAAGTGGTAGGCCGCCGCTTGTTTCGAAAGAATCGACACCGGTGGCAGGACGCCGCTCACGTCGCAGGTGAGGAAAATTATCTGGCCGGGTTCGCCGCCTCGGTTGTCGGGTACTTTTGCGGTAATGTTATCCCTTGGATAGCAGGCCCTGGTGTTTTCAGTAAGAGTTGAGTCAGCGTAGTCGGGCTTGCGCGTTTCCGGATTGATCACGACGTTTTCAACGATTGCACCAAACGAGATGGCATCGAATATGACCGGCTCGTTCTCACGGGTGAGGTCGATGCATTTGGCGTAACAGCCGCCTTCAAAATTGAATACTGTCCCCTTGCCCCAGCCGTGTTCGTCGTCACCGATCAGGTACCGGTCCGGGTCCGCGGACAGCGTGGTTTTGCCGGTGCCCGAAAGACCGAAGAACAACGTAACGTCGCCTTCGTCTCCCATGTTTGAAGAACAGTGCATCGGCAGTACGTCCTTCTCTGGCAGAAGAAAATTCAACACCGAGAACATCGACTTTTTCATCTCGCCGGCATAGCGCATGCCGGCAATCAGGACTTTGCGCTGGGCAAAGTTGATCATCACGGTGCCATCGCCATTGGTTCCGTCCCGCTGCGGATCGCAGAGGAATGCCGGCGCGTTTACGACGTGCCAGATTTCCTTGTTATGCGGATTGTAGTGGTCCGGTGTGATGAACAGGGCACGACCGAACAGTGCGTGCCAGGCGTACTCCGCTGTGACCTCTATCGGCAGATAGTGCTCCGGATCAGCGCCCACGTGGAGGTTTGACACGAAGTTTTCGCGGTCTTCGAGATGCAGCTGCACACGATCCCACAGGGCATCGAACACTTCAGGTTTGATTGGCTGGTTGACCTCACCCCAGTCGATGGCTTCAGCGGTGGAGGGTTCCTCCACGATGAAACGATCCTTCGGCGAGCGGCCGGTCCGGGCACCGGTCTGGACTACGATTGCGCCGTTGTCGGCGAACTGTCCTTCACCGCGCAGGACGGCTAATTCGGCGAGTACGGCAGCAGAGAGATCAACATAGGTGGTTTTCTTCGACGTAGTGTCGATATCGAGAGCCATGATAATTGTTTGCACCTTCCCCAGGTAACCACAAATTATGCCAGAGCAATCTTGATTTCCATATGGACATTTGTAAACCGCTGAAACCCCTCGCGGGCGTGGCCTGCGGGACGCCCGCTGTGCCGTCTTCCATGCTTCATGAGGCTTGAAGACCGGTAAACCCGGTCGTCGCGGCCAGCGGTGGACCCTGCCAGGACACGCCGTGAATACATCCCTGTAGGCTCGTGCTGCAGGCTGTTCGCTGTTGCCGGACCACTGCTGCCCCGACGCCCTGAGACCTTCAAGAGCCGTCTTCTCCTGCTTCAGGAGCCGTCTTCTCCTGCTTCAGGAGCCGTCTTCTCCTGCGTTAGCCGGAGCCGTCTTCTTCTTTGAGTTTTTTCAGTTCCCGGCGATCCCGTTTCGAGGGTCGCGATGCCGGCACGCGCAGCCCCGCACGCTCCATCTTGCGGCGGGCGGCCGTTGCTTCGCGTGCCTCGATTGAGTCGGCTGTTT
>CBDUDJ010000304.1:0-4035 GCA_965365885.1 uncultured Gammaproteobacteria bacterium | reverse complement strand
CTTCAGCGCTGGTCTGTACGCGCTGATTCTGCTTGCTGCGCTCGTAATCTATGGTGCGTTCGGTCTGTACCAGCTCGATGCCCAGGAACGGGGTGTCGTATTCCGCTTCGGCAAAGCGCTGGACGACGTCCAGCTGCCAGGGCTGCATTGGAACCCGCCCATCATCGATGTGGTTGAAAAGGTCAACGTCACCCGGGTGAACTCGAAGAATCACCAGGCGTTGATGCTCACCGAAGATGAAAACATCGTCGACGTCAGTCTGACCGTGCAGTGGGTTGTGAGAGGCCCCGTGGAATTTCTTGTTAATGTCAAGAATCCGAGCGTGAGCCTGGATCATGCAACTGAAAGTGCACTGCGCCATGTCGTTGGTAGCTCCGTAATGGATCAGGTGATCACAGACGGTCGCGCAGCAATCGCCGCGGAAGTGCAGGAAAGACTCCAGAGCTACCTCGATTCATACGGCACGGGCATTCTGATCAGCAAAGTGAATATCGATGAGAGTGCGCCGCCTAATCAGGTGCGCGATGCATTCAACGACGTACAGAAAGCCAAGGAAGATGAGCAGCGCACGATCAACGATGCTAATGCGTATGCCGAAAGCATCATTCCGGAAGCGCGCGGTGAAGCGCAGCAGCAGATCGAGCAAGCCAATGCTTACCGGGATCAGGTCATCGCGCGAGCCGAAGGTGAATCGCAGCGTTTCCGCAAGCTGTTGTTCGAGTATCATCTCGCGAAGGACGTCACAAGGAATCGTCTCTACATCGATGCGATGGAGTCCGTGTTGACCAACAGCAGCAAGATCATGATTGATGTCGAAGGCGGCAACAATCTCATGTACCTGCCACTGGATCGCCTTGGTCAATCCAGCAGCCTGCCGAGCGGCGTCTCGCAGGAATCCGTGCGCGGTATCGCCGATGCGATACTCAGAGAAGTCAACGATCGGGTCGCCAACGGGCGTCCTCGAGACAACCGGTAGGTCATCATGAGTTTGCAGAATCTGATTATAATTTTTATCGCAGTAGCCGCATTTTTCCTGGCCACAGACTCTATCTACAGGGTTCATCAGACGGAGCGCGCTGTTCTTCTGCGCTTTGGTGCAGTTGAGTCTGCGGATGTTGCGCCAGGTTTGCATTTCAAACTGCCGATCGCGGAGGAAGTTAAGCGGGCAGACGGTCGCGTGCTGACTCTGGATTCGAGTCCCGAGACATACTTCACGCTGGAGAAAAAGCCGTTGATCGTGGACTCCTTCGTCAAATGGCGTATCAGCAATGTGGAGGGTTTCTACACGGCAACGTCTTTTGATGAGCGGCGCGGTGAGCGGTTGCTGCAGGAGCGGGTCAACGAAGGTCTGCGAAATCAGATCAGCCGCCGGGACATGCATGAGGTGGTGTCGGGCGAGCGCGACCAGCTCATGCTCGAGCTGAAAACAGATCTCAATTCCGTGATGACCGATTCGATTGGCATTGAAGTGGTGGACGTTCGCGTCAAGCGCATCGATCTACCGACCGATGTCTCGACTTCAGTCTACGAGCGGATGAATTCTGAACGGCAGATTGAAGCACGCCAATATCGAGCGCAGGGGCGGGAACTCGCACTGGGCATCCGGGCAGATGCCGAGCGCCAGACCATCATCATTGAAGCCAATGCGTACAAGCAGTCCGAAGACCTCCGCGGTGATGGAGACGCACGTTCTGCCAACATTTATGCCTCGGCTTTCAACGAGGACCCTGAGTTCTACTTGTTCTATCGCAGCATCAACGCCTACGCCAACGTATTCAGCAACAAAGGCGATATGCTGGTGCTCGATCCGAACAGCGATTTCTTCAAGTACCTCAAGAAGTCGGGCGACGGATCCTAAGGAAACTCGAGAGCATTGAGTTGACGGGCGCTGTTGCAGCATGTGGCAGGATATTGGCACCGCTCTATGTCTCGTGCTGGTAATCGAAGGGATCGTGCCGTTCCTGTATCCTCGGCGGTGGCGTACTCTGGCCATGTCTCTGGCAGAGATCGACGATCGTGCGATGCGCATCGCCGGGCTTGTCAGCATGTTGCTCGGCACGCTGCTGCTTTACCTGATTAACTAACCTCAGCTACTCGGAAGAACCTATGGTCAACCGGAACTGGCGTTTGCCCGCCGGGGTGGATGAATTGCTGCCGCCCGCGGCCTGGTCGTTAGAACTCGTGCGCCGCCAGGTGCTGGATGTTTTTCACACCTGGGGATTCGACTATGTGGATCCGCCAATCATCGAGTACCTCGATGCGCTGCTTGTCGGCAACGGCGACGACATGGATTTACAGACTCTGAAGGTGGTCGATCAGCGCAGTGGCCGCATGCTCGGCGTGCGGGCGGACATGACCGCACAGGCGGTTCGCATCGATGCTCATAGCCTGCCAATCGAAGGTGTCCAGCGCCTGTGTTATGCCGGCAACGTTGTTTTTGCGAATCCGGCCGGCGCGTTGGACACACGAGTGCCGCTGAAGGCCGGTGCGGAGCTTTTCGGTGCGACCGATTTGACGGCCGATGCAGAGGTGATCGCGCTGATGCTCGAAGTGCTGCACACCGTCGGCATCGAAGATCCGGTGCTGGTGCTGGGGCACATGGGGATCTATCGACGACTGGTCGAACCGCTGGAGCTTGATGCGTCCAGTGCAGCCGCGCTCTTCCACGCCGTGCAGCGAAAGTCCGAAACAGACATTGCCGCCCTCGTCGAGGATGAAGTGGCGCGTGATCGGTTGATACGTTTACCCACGTTGATGGGTGAGCGATCGATTCTGTTGCAGGCCCACGAGTGTCTTTCCTCCGCCGGGGATGGTGCGGTAGTCGCACTTGATCACCTGGCAACGCTGGCGGATCTGGTGCTCGCGCGCTGCCCGGGTGTATCGCTGCGCTTCGATCTGGCCGAGCTTGCAGGCTATGGCTATCACAACGGGCCGATTTTCTCGGCGTACCAAGCCGATCAGGGCCAGGCACTCGCCAGAGGTGGCCGTTACGATGGAATCGGCGCAGAATTCGGCCGGGCGCGTCCGGCCACCGGATTCGACGTCAGCCTCAAAGAACTGGTTACACAGCCCGTATCCCTACCGGCGATCTGGGCGCCCTGGGTGACCGGTGCTGCGGATGAAGGATTGTTTGCAGCAGTCCAGCAGGTGCGCAGGAGTGGCCAGACAGTAATCGTAGCACTCGGTGCAGATGATTCGCCGCCTGCCCGCTGCGACCGGCAATTGGTAGAGGAATCCGACGGCTGGACCGTCACGGACGCGAACCTCTAGAGTACACAACGACTATTCAGCAGGAATATTGATGGGACGTAACGTCGTAGTCATAGGCACTCAATGGGGTGACGAAGGTAAAGGCAAGGTCGTGGACCTCCTGACGGAGAGGGCCGCTGCCGTCGTGCGGTTTCAGGGCGGTCACAATGCCGGTCACACACTGGTTATCGAGGGCGAAAAGACCGTCCTGCATCTGATTCCATCCGGCATCCTGCGGCATAACGTGCAATGTTTCATTGGTAACGGCGTGGTGCTCGAGCCGCATGCACTATTGCGCGAAGTGGTCGGGCTGGAGGACAGAGGTGTGGCCGTGCGTCAGCGTCTGCACATTTCCCCGGCGTGTCCGCTGATTCTGCCGTATCACGTGCAACTCGATCTCGCCCGGGAGGAAGCGCGCGGTTCGCAGAAAATCGGCACCACAGGTCGCGGTATTGGTCCCGCCTATGAAGACAAAGCAGCGCGCCGTGGTGTGCGCCTTGGTGACCTTTACTACTGGCAGGCATTTGCTGCAAAACTCTCCGACGTCATGGAGTACCACAACTTCATGCTGGAGAATTATTACAAGACGCAGCCTGTGGATTTCGCCGAAACGCTCGACCAATGCGCAGCCGTCGCAGAACAGATCCAACCAATGGTGCGGGATATCGTGCCGATGCTCCATGAATTGCGCGAGGCTGGCGAACCGATTCTTTTTGAAGGCGCACAGGGTGCACTGCTCGACGTTGACCTCGGGTCGATCCCTGAGCGAACGCTGCATCGCGTCGA
>CBDUDJ010000303.1:0-4041 GCA_965365885.1 uncultured Gammaproteobacteria bacterium | reverse complement strand
GCTGTCGATCAGTGCTGGCCAGTAGGCAATGACCGGCCCACCCGCCCCGGTCATTGCCCGTCCGGTGAATCCCGGATAGTTGGCCAGCGCCAGTTCTACCATCTTGGCCGAGAAGAGTCGGCCGACTTTTTTGGGATCCCTGGATTTGACGTTGATTCGCAGACTCGCCTGCGCTTCTTCATTCTGCATGGCATCTTCGTGATCGGTCCGGATCAACTGAATTTCAACATCTTCAAACTGATCGCGCCCACCAAGGGATGCAAATAGCGCATCGGTGAAAATTTCGGCTTTCTCCTCGATATCCAGGCCAGTAAGAATTATCTCTGTACCGTTTTTGAAACCACTTGCCGTGTTGATACAGACCTTATGTGTCGGCGGCGGGTTCGACCCCCGGACGCCACTGATACGGACCCGATCATCACCGGCCTGTTCTATCTGCAATGAATCAAAATGCGCAATGACATCCGGATTCAGGTAAGCGGGCGTAGATATTTCGTAGAGCAATTGGGCAGTAACCGTGCCCACGGAGACGAGACCACCCGTGCCAGGATGTTTGGTAATCGTGAAGCTACCGTCGGACTCGATTTCCGCTATGGGATAGCCGACGTTGCGAAAGGTTGGCACCTCCTGGAAAAAGGCGTAGTTGCCGCCGCAAGCCTGCGCACCGCATTCGATGATGTGCCCGGCCGTCAGCGCTCCTGCCAGTGCATCGAAGTCACTGCGTTGCCAGTTGAATTTCCAGGCAGCCGGACCGATGACCACAGCAGCATCGGTAACTCTGGGACAGATCACGATGTCTGCACCACAATCCAGAGCCTCTTTGATACCCCACGCACCCAGATAGGCGTTCGACGTGAGCAACTCGTTACCGGAATCACTCAGCGCTATGCCTTTATCGATGTTGCTGAAGGTCTCGCCTTCTTCCTGCAGGGTCGCCATACGTTCTATCAGGTCATCGCCATCGATGTAGGCAACTTTCGCACTCAGCCCGAGCTCGTTGATGATCAACTGAGCGTCTTCTGCCATACCGGCCGGATTCAAGCCACCTGCATTCGTCACGATCCTGATGCCTTTGTCCAGGCAGGGTCCGATAACTTCCCGCAGCTGTTTGAGAAACGTGCCAACATAGCCTGCATTGCCGCCGCGTTGCTGTTTCTGGTTGTACAAAATGGCCATCGTGAGCTCAGCAAGGTAGTCGCCGGTGAGCACATCGATAGGACCACCCTCGACCATTTCCAGCGCAGCGGACAACTTGTCACCATAAAAACCACTGCAGTTCGCAACACGAATCACATCGTCAGCCATCTGTTTAACCCCCAACGTTTGCGGGTCAAGCGTAACTCACAATCCAGGCGGAAAACAATACAGTCATATGGTTTTCTCTTCCACGCTACGCTATTCTCGCTGCACGGTTCTCTTCGAGCACAGGCATATGAATCAACCACAAGCTCCGGTGCGGCGCAAACAGGAGCTCAAGAGTGAACGGGCGCGGGACATCATCTGCAAAGCCACAGTTACCTGCCTGGCAGAACTTGGTTACGGCGAAACGTCGATCAATCGTGTCGTAGCCGAGGCTCGGGTGTCCAAAGGCGCGCTGCAGCATCATTTTCCCAGCAAAGAAGAGTTGATGGCGAGCACCGCAAGCTATCTGCTGCAAAAGCCACTTCGATTCGCCAAACGAACCAGCGGCGGCAGTACTCTGCGGGAAGACTTTCTGACGATATGGAACAGTCTGACCAATACAAAAGCGTACCTGGCATTGCTGGAAATTCTTGTCGCTGGCCGGACCGACCGCGTGCTCCACAAGAGAATTGCTGCAAACCTGAAGACCTCGATCAATGACATCGACGACCATTTCGTCAATCTCTATGGCAATCTCGAAACGGCCGATGAGCGGGAACTGCGACTGCTGATGTGTGCTAATCGTTGCCTCATGCGCGGCTTGCTCATCGAGGAGCAATACGGTCTTGCCAGGGAAGATCAGCTGGCAGTACTGGAAAGCTGGCTGGACCTGGTCGTGCCCAGATTTGCCGGCCTGGATTCGAGCAACTGACACTTCAACAGCTGCTGAAATCAACGAAAGAGGAATATTGATGTTGCAACAGGCAATCGATTTTCGCGACGAAAGTCATGCGCTCTACGACCTGCTCGAGCCACAGGCGGATGGTGTTTACAGCCAGGCTACGCAGTTCAAAGACTGGACGGTTGACGATGTGCTTGGCCACCTTCACACCTGGAACGTTGCTGCAGACCTTTCACTGACGGACGAAGACGCTTTCGCCGACTTTCTTGAACAGGTTTCGCAACAGGGCATGCGCGCTTTTGAAGCAGCCCTGCTCGACGGCCTGCGAGGTCGGGACAGGCTTGAGCACTGGCGCGAGTTTTATCTGCAGATGGCACAGCATTTTGCAGATGCTGATCCCAGGCAGCGCCTGCGGTGGGCAGGACCAGACATGAGCGTGCGTTCGAGTATTTCCGCCAGATTGATGGAGACCTGGGCACATGGCCAGGAAGTCTATGACAAGCTCGGCGTTGTCCGAGTAAACGCCGATCGCATACAGAACATCGCAGTGCTCGGCATCAACACGTTCGGCTGGACTTATCAGTGCCGCGAACTGACCCCACCCGAAGATAAGCCGCACGTGCGATTGAGCGCCCCTTCGGGTGCAACATGGGCCTGGAACGAGCCCTGCGAAAACAACCTGATCGAAGGCTCGGCAGAAGAGTTCTGCCAGGTAGTCACGCAGGTCAGAAACATCGCTGACACGACACTGCACGTTGTCGGAGAGGTCGCGACACAATGGATGTCGATGGCACAATGCTTTGCCGGACCGCCTGCGACACCTCCGGTACCCGGCTCGCGAACTACCGAACTATAGATACTTTTGGCAACTGGGGGGAGACCAACACGATGAAACTCTGGCACTGCAATGACGCTCGCTCGCTACGACCTCTGTGGGCTCTAGAAGAAATGGAACTCGACTACGAACTCGAAGTCATGCCGTTTCCACCGAGGTTCCTCCACAAAGAATTCATGGCTGTTAACCCGCTGGGCACGATCCCGTATTTCATCGATGGCAGCGCACACATGACTGAATCTTCAGGGATCTGCCACTACCTCGTCGAAAAATATGAAAAGTACGAGTTCGGTCTCAAGCCCGAGGAGGCTGAGTACGGCCCGTATCTCAACTGGCTCTACCACAGCGACGCAACGCTTACGTTTCCCCAGACGATTTTTCTGCGCTACTCGAAGCTGGAACCCGAGGAGCGGCGCCAGCCCGTGGTCGCTCAGGATTATCGCAAGTGGTACCTGGCACGATTGCGCTTGCTGGACGCTCATCTTGAAGACCGTGAGTTTCTTTGTGACGATCGATTCACCATTGCTGATATCGCAATTGGTTATGCCCTTTACCTGGGACAGAGCCTCGAGATCGATGCAGACTACCAACCGCAGACACTAGCCTACCTCGAACGTCTGAAGGAACGCCCCGGTTTTCAACGGGCACAGGAAGCACAAAAAGTCTAACCAATTCACACCACGATCACGAGGAGCGTCATGCAATCTCTGGAAGGTAAAGTCGCACTGATCACCGGATCCGGCCGCGGAATTGGCGCTGCCACTGCGCGCAAGCTGGCTGCTGAAGGCGCTCGCGTCATCGTGAACGATCTCGATCGTGCGGAGGCTGAACAGATAGCGGCTGCGCTCGACGGCGCAATTGCGGCACCAGCGGATCTCACCGATGCCGATGCTGCCGACTATCTCGTGAATACAGCGATAGAGAAGCTGGGCGGATTGGATATCGTGGTAAACAACGCAGGCTACATCTGGAACACCGCGATTCACAATATGACCGATGACCAGTGGGACGCCATGATCGACATTCATGCCAAAGCGCAGTTCAGAATACTGCGCTCCTATGGCCGGTGGCTGCGGCAGAATGCGAACCGGCAATCGCCAATCCGGAAGGTCGTCAATATATCTTCACTCAGCGGCGTGTACGGCGCACCGACTCAGTTTGCCTACTCTGCAGGTAAAGCCGC
>CBDUDJ010000302.1:0-4065 GCA_965365885.1 uncultured Gammaproteobacteria bacterium | reverse complement strand
GTGCAACTTGGTCTGGATGATACGGCGATGCTTGCCAGCATCGCGGAGCTACAACCACCGCAGGCGATAGATTCGCAGTACTTGTGGCAAACGCGCGCACTGGAAGCAACGTACCGCGATCTCCTTGCGCAACTCAAGGCAAGCACTCGGCAACTCAAATCCCTCGATGACGCCAGCGCAGCTCGGGAAACGCTCCTATTGGGGAGAATGGTCACCCGCAAGATCTTGTTGGACCCCTTGTTACCCAGAGAGATGGTGGATCAGAACATGCGCCGCGCGCTGATCGAAGCCATGCGCGGATACGACCGATTGGGCAGGAGGTACTGGGTGGAATTTTACAAATCACACCACAACGAGTGACCTAAGCTTCCGTCAAAACCCGGCTGCGTGGCCTTCCTTACGATGATCCGAGCCCGCGACATAACCGTCAGCCGTTTTCACGATCAGTTGCGCACCACCGAAGACCGATTCCTGCTCAACGTAACGCACTTTGTGTCCGAGATTCGCTAGGCCTTCGGCAATTGATTCAGGAAATCCAGGCTCGAGACCGACGGAAAAATCTTCGAAGACGTGCCAGCGGGGCGCATCGCTCGCCGCCTGCGGATTTTCGCCGCAGTCGAAGATGCGGTTGACCATCTGCACGTGTCCCTGGTGTTGCATGTGTCCGCCCATCACACCAAAGGCCATTCGCGGTTCCCCATCGGCAGTCACAAAACCGGGAATGATCGTGTGGAAAGGCCTTTTTCCCGGACCCACGCAATTAGGGTGGCCGGGATCCAGAGAAAAACCACGTGCCCGATTCTGCATGGCAATACCGGTACCGGGTATCACGACGCCGGAGCCAAAACCAACATAATTCGATTGAATGAAAGACACCATCATGCCGCTGGCATCGGCCGTTGTGAGATACACCGTGTCGTGACTGACGGGTAGCGCCACTGGCGCTAACGTGGAAGCTTCATCAGTCAAACTGCTGGCTGCAGCCTGCAACGAACCCGGTGCCAGCAACTCCTCCGGACTAACGCGCATGGCGGCCGGATCGGCGAAATGTTCAAACGATGCCCGGATGGCAATCTTCATGGCTTCAATCTGGCGATGCACGCCGCGCGTGGTGTCGGGCCGGGGTACCTCCAGATGTTGCAGGATGCCGAGCGCGATCTGCGCGGCAAGTCCCTGCCCGTTCGGCGGAATTTCATGAAGTTCAACATCACGGTAGGGTTGCCGGATGGGCGTTACCCAGTCGGCACGATGAGCCGCCAGGTCCGCAAGCGTCATCACGCCATCAGCCGAATCGCTGGCTTCAGCAATCGCCTCGGCCAGTTCACCTTCGTAGAAAGCCTCGCCCTTACTCGCTGCGATCAGGCCAAGCGTTCGTGCCAGATCCGGCCTGTGAAAGCGTTCGCCTGCGCCCGGCGCTGGCAGGAAATGCTCCCGGAAGGCATCGAACTGGGCGTAGTGGGTTTCGGCGAGTTTCCAGTAGTAGGCGCTCTTTGGTCCGACTTGAAAGCCATTTTCCGCGTAACCGATTGCGGCATCGAACAAGGCGGCGAACTCGAGCTTGCCGTATCTTTCCGACAGTGCCACCCAGGTGCTGACAGCGCCTGGAACAGTGACGGTGTCCCAGCCGAAGTAAGGCATTTCCGTGCTGTTGCCGAAACGTTCCAGCGTCAACCCAGCGGGCGCTCGGCCGGAACCATTGATGCCCACGAGTTGCTCGCCATCCCAGAGTATGGCGAAGGCATCACTGCCAACCCCGTTGTTGTTTGGCTCCACAACGGTCAGCGTGATGGCAGCCGCCAGTGCTGCATCTACCGCGTTGCCGCCCTGCCGCATGGCATCGAGTCCGGCCTGCACCGCCAGCGGCTGTGACGTTGCAACAACATTGTCTGCGCAGACCGGTGAGCGGCGCGAGTCGTAGGGTTGCGTGAAGTCCAATGCAGTCTCTGTGAGGGTAACGGGACTATCTTAACAAAGCTGCGGCTCTACGAGCGAAGCGATCGATCAGATAGGTGGCTGACCGACGCAGCCGGTCAACTGCCAGCGGATCATGGGAAGCTGCTGCCGTCCGTAGTAGACCTCCTCACTGACGACGTACCCCGGAACATTGAAGTAACCCCGTTCGCGCAGCGCTGCCTGCTGCACTTCGAGATCAGCAGTTGCAGACGTATCGAGATATTCCTGAAAAACATCCGTCGCTAAATCGAGCGTGCTCAGGACGTCACTCACATCGGTTGGAGAATCCACAGAAAGCTCACCATCCCAATACCCTGCAAACACAGCATTGAGATACTGCGGTAGCAGTTGTGGCGCCAGACTTTTCAACCACAAACATCCCGAGGCTGCGATGGCACCTGTTGCAGGTCGATACAGACCTCCATCGTTGAAGCGTCGTGCCGGTATTTCCAGCGCCTGCGCATAACGCTGCAGATCGTGCTCGTAATATTGGGCTCGCATCCAGCGATGGGATGTACCGCGATCGAATTCTTCTGTTGGTGGCGCGGGCATCTGCAGCGCTGCGACGAGCAGCGGTTGCCAGTCCACGTCAATACCGAGCTCGTTGATCAGTTTCTCCGTCGCGGGTAGTGCCAGATGACAGTACGGATTTTTGAAATCAAACAGGCAGGTCAACACATCAGGTGACGACATGTTCAACTCTCGCCGATGTGTTGATAAGCGATATCCGGGTGCGCGCCTTTACGACCTTTGAGTATCCAACGAACAACCGGCAGATGCTCGCGACCGAAATACAGCTCTTCCTCCACCACGTAGCTCGGCACGCCGAAAATGCCCGCGTCAAAAATCTGCTGTTGCATTTCATCGTGCAGCTTACGCCCTGCGCCACTTGCGTATTCGGAGAACCCGTCAGTTTCCGCTCCCGAATCCCGCAGAGTTGCAGTCACGATATCGAGATCCTCCAGATCAAGCTCGCGCCGCCAGAAGGGTTCGTAGACGTTGTGAGTGAACTGCCTGAGAACGGTCTGCCCCTGATCTTTTGCCCACAGCATGGCGATGTGAGCGAGCGACGTATCCCAGATTTTTTCGGTACCCCGCAGGGTGTAGCCTAATAATTCAGCGTAGCGCCGGGCGTCTTTATAGAACGCCTTAATGCCCGTCCACTGATCCGGTGAACGATTGCTTTCACTCACCTTGCCGCGTGAATCGAGTTTGGCTGAGCCGAGAAAGCTGGGGATATCCAGCGTGCACGGTCGCCAGTCGATCTCAATGCCAAGCTCATCGGCCAACGCATAGGTTGGATCTTTCGCGACGAACGCAAACGGACTCTTGTAGTCAATGTAGACGATCAGCGGTAGTGCCGATCGGATCGGATCAAACATTCATCTGCCCCCGGATAGCGAAGCGATCATAACCCAATCTCCATTGTGTTTTGGATCACGGCTGTGATTCCATGCCTGATGGCTAACACGGA
This sequence comes from uncultured Gammaproteobacteria bacterium, assembly GCA_965365885.1. GTDB lineage: Bacteria > Pseudomonadota > Gammaproteobacteria > Pseudomonadales > Azotimanducaceae > SZUA-309. The sequence continues at coordinate 638 of CBDUDJ010000302.1, read as the reverse complement.
GAGACCTCATGAGCGCCACAAGCAAGGATATCAGCGAGGCAGTGCGGGAAATCTGCTTGTGTCTGCCGCAAGCCGAAGAGGTTCCATCGCGCGGCTCACCGGACTTTCGTGTCAACGGCAAAACGTTTGCAACCTATACGGTCAATCATCACGGTGATGGCCGAGTTTCCCTGTGGTTGAACTCCCCTGCCGGGGCTCAGGAACTCTATGTGGAAATGGAGGGCGAGTACTATTTCGTGCCACCTTACGTGGGGCCGCGCGGCTGGCTCGGTGTTGAGCTCGACAAGGGATTGAGCTGGCAAACAATCGCCCAGCGTGTGCGCGAAGCCTACGAACACGTCGCACCTGCCCGCCTCTGCGATTCCATCGAGGCAACCGTTGAAATCGTGCCACCCGATAAGATGCTCGACCCGGCGGAAATCGATCCATTCAAACGACCGCGTGCGAAAGAGATTGTGCCTCGTCTTGCAGAACTGTGTCTGTCGCTTCCGGAAACCACTCAAGCGACGCAGTTCGGTAACCCCGTGTGGAAAGCCGGGAAGAAAACATTCGTGACAACCCACTACTGGCAGCAACATCTCGCATTCTCCTTCTGGGTCGGAGGCGAGCAGCAGGCCATGCTGACCTATGAAGACCGC
>CBDUDJ010000301.1:0-4076 GCA_965365885.1 uncultured Gammaproteobacteria bacterium | reverse complement strand
ACCCGGCTTCTATCACATTGTCTCACGTTGCGTCAGAAGCTCATTTCTGTGCGGAATCGATCCACTTACAGGGCGATCGTTCGAACACCGCCGAGCCTGGATCGAGTCTCGCCTGCTACACCTTGCATCGCTATTCTCACTCGACGTCTACGCCTACGCCATCATGCGAAACCACTACCACATCGTCGTTCGACTCGAACCGAGAGCACCAGAAGCCTGGTCGACGGCGGAAGTAGCCGCTCGTTGGGTTGGCATAAACTCACCTGTAGATCGAGACCAGTCCAACGCAACAGTCCGAGAGGAAAAAATTCAGGCACTACTCGAAGATCCGGTATATCTCAACACGTGTAGAAATCGACTGGGCAGCCTTTCCTGGTACATGCGATTCCTGAACCATCCGATCGCATGTAAAGCAAACCAGGAAGACAATTGCAAAGGGCACTTCTGGGAATCCAGGTACAAATCGTTTGCCCTGTTGGACGATGCTGCCGTAGTTGCCTGTATGGCCTACGTCGATTTGAATCCGATCAGGGCAGGCGCTGCGCGCTCACTCGCCGGAAGTGAGCACACAACAATCAGACAGCGCCTGAAACAGCCAAACCGGACCGACCTGGCGCCTTTTCCGCTACGGCGACCCTTTGCAACCCCATTACTGAAATTGAGCCTGGATGAATACGTCGCATTCTTGACTCAAACAGGCCTCGTGCCTTCTTCAAGTCGATCTCCTCCAGATCTCACCAAACAAGCAATGGTCATGTCGATGGCAAGCCACCAACGAGCCTATGGTGCCAGAGATTCTTTGAACCTGTGGCTTGCCACTGTGAATCAACGGTGGTTCAAAGGTACCGCATTACCCTAGTCGCGCCCCTGAACTGGCAGGAAAATACATCCCATCGAGCGTTCAGCTTGTCTTTGGGTGGCTCGCCGTAAATCAGTCCTGAATTTTCCTCCCGCTCGCCTCGTCTACGCACTCTAGCCGCCTGGTCCACCCCGTGCTGCCTGTCCCGTAACCGTGCTGCCTGTCCCCTAACCGCTCTAACCGGCCAGGCGGAAGAGTTGTTAGCACAAGAGAACTAGATCTTGTAACTCGTTTCCGTCATGACTTTTGAAACCAGCGTCATGAGGTTTTTTACCGGTCGAGGAAACTCCACACCACCCGCTGACATGGCGTTAGCCCCATGGCGTGCCTCGTCTTCATGCATTCGACTGACGATCGTTCGGCTCTTGGCGTCGTCTTTCGGCAGGGATTCAAGATGCGCATCGAGATGCTGACAAACCTGATCTTCGGTAGCTTCGACGAATCCCAGACTGACTTTGTCGCCGAGTAAGCCCGTAACTGCGCCCATTGCGTACGATGCGGCGTAGAAAATGGGGTTTAAAACACTCGGTTTGCTGCCAAGCTCAACAAGCCGTTCTTCACACCAGGCCAGGTGGTCTGTTTCTTCCTGCGCAGCGGTCAGCAGAGAGCTTCGCGTATCGGCGTCTTTGGCAGTTAGTGCCTGTCCTTCATATAGCGCTTGGGCGCAGATTTCGCCTGTGTGATTAACGCGCATCAGGCCCGCGGCATGGCTTTGCTCAGCCGCGCTGAGCGATGTTTCGGCCACGTCCGTTGCGGGGTTATCGCGGCGCGCAGCGCGCGAGCCGCTCAGAGTGCGCAAGGCGTTATCTACTTGCAGCACCATGTCATCGATTAATGCCATATCAGCTCTCAACCAAGGTGGGTGAGCTGACGCCCACCAAGCAGGTGCAGATGCATATGGAAGACGGTTTGCCCGCCTTGCTCATTACAGTTCATGATCAACCGGTAGCCGGATTCTGCGATGCCCTTCTCACTCGCAATTGCCTTAGCTCGCAAAATCAACTTTCCTGGCAGATCTATTTCCGCATCAGTTAAATCGTTCACTGTTGAGATGTGTTTTTTGGGAATAATGAGCGTGTGTGTCGGCGCCTGGGGACTGATATCGTTGAAGGCGACTACCTCGTCATCTTCAAAGACAATATCGGCTGGTAGCTCCCGATTGACGATCTTGCAAAACAGGCAGTCTGCTTCCATACCTAGGCTCCGTACACACAGTAACTGAATTTGAGAATAGGGACTTTAACCGATCGTTTTGTCAACGCAAAGACGGGACACTAGGTTCAGACACTATGGCTGAAACGAAAGACCTCGAGATGATTCTCGATGCGAAAATTCCGATCGTTGTCATCGAATCACCGGACGAACGACGGGTACTGGCACTGCTGTTGCAATTCGCCATGCAGCGGCGGCTGTCCTTCTATGAGTGGCGCTCCACCTGTGGCCTGCAACTCGGCGGCTTCGGCTCAGGTCCGCGGACGGATGACACCCTGACAGATCCCGCAGCGCTTCTCGCGCACATCGCATCGACACCGGGACCTTCCCTGTACGCCTTGTGTGATTTCCATCCTTACTTGAACGAAGATCCCAAGCACATACGCTATTTGAAGGACATAGCGCTCGACCACGATACCCTGAACAACACAGTTGTCCTCGTCAGCCACCGGCTGGAGGTGCCACAGGAACTTGGCCGTTCGACGGCAAAGTTCGATCTGCGCCTGCCAAGCGATGAGGAACTGATGTCTTTAATCCGCTCTCAAGCCAAGGAATGGGCCGAGCAACATCAAGGTGAGAAAGTGCGCACCGATAACCAGACGCTCGAACGTCTGATCGCAAATCTTCGCGGGGTTTCGCATGCCGATGCGCGCGTGCTTGTGCGCCACGCGATATTCAAAGACGGCGCCATTACGGAAACCGATATCCCAGAGGTCAACCGGCTCAAATTCGAACTGCTCGGCTCGGAAGGCGTACTCCGATTCGAGTACGACACGGAAGATTTCTCGAATGTCGCAGGATTGCACAACTTGAAGAACTGGCTTGATCTCAGGCGTGGCGCATTTGTCGAAGCTGCGCAGGACCGACCCAGAGGTGTGCTGTTGCTGGGTGTGCAGGGTGGTGGCAAAAGCCTTGCAGCGAAATCAGTCGCCGGCTTCTGGGGATTACCATTACTACGCCTGGATTTCGGCACGCTCTACAACAAGTTTTTTGGCGAAACAGAACGTAACCTGCGCAACTCGTTGCAACAGGCAGAACTCATGGCGCCCTGCGTACTATGGATGGACGAGATTGAAAAGGGGCTTGCTACGGGTCAATCGGACAACGCGACTTCTAAGCGAGTACTCAGCACGCTGTTGACCTGGATGGCGGAAAACGACAAGCCAGTCTTCATCGTCGCGACATCCAACGACATCACCCAACTCCCACCTGAACTCGTGCGCAAGGGCCGTCTCGACGAAGTTTTCTTCGTCGATCTGCCAGATGAGCAAGTACGCCGGGAAATATTCCGCATTCATCTCAACAAGCGCGATATCGATGACACCGCCTTCGATCTTGCCGAGCTCGCCGCTGCCGCCGATGGATTCACCGGCGCAGAAATCGAAGAGGCGATCGTCTCTGCGCGCTATCTGGCCGGTTCCCGCGACGGCACAGTGACGCAGAAAGACGTAATCGGCGCGATCAGCCGCACCTATCCGATGTCGGTCATGCGCGCAGAAAGTATCGCCAGCCTGCGCAGTTGGGCGGAAGGCCGGACCGTAATTGCCTGAGGTCGCAGTCCAGCACCGCTCATCTCAATTGAATCTCCAGAGCAATCCGAGAGACGGTACGAGCGGCAGCAGTGTCTCTTCCTCTGCGATCACAGTGAAGCCACCATTTTCGTCATCTTCTTCCAGTTCGTACTCATACGCACCGACGTTGTCGCGATTGAGTGCGTTAGTCACCTCGAGGAAGAGCGTCAATGACTGCTGCGACCATTCCCACATGTGGCTCACCCGAAAGTCCACCGAGATGAACTCCGGCAGTTGATCGTCATTGCGCCGCAGGTCCGGTTGCTCGTCTTCGACAATGGTCGCGGGCAGGAGCGTTGTCTGCCAGCCGGAGTGCCAGAGCACCGTGCCGGACACCGACCAGGGACCCCGATGCCAGATAACTCCGCTTGAAATCGAATGCTGCTGATCCCAGGAGCGCGGCCGCCAATCGCCGTCGATGCGATCATCAGCAG
>CBDUDJ010000300.1:0-4099 GCA_965365885.1 uncultured Gammaproteobacteria bacterium | reverse complement strand
GCGTCTGGCAACATCACTGCCGGATCTCATCTCGCTCGTAGAACAGCAGACCCATCGCAGGTTTCTGAAAAGTCACCTGCCCGCCGATGGGCTGCCGTTCGATGAACGTGTGAAGTACGTGGTCGTCGCACGCGATGCCCGGGATGTCTTCATGTCCCTGGTCAACCACTGGAGCAACTACACGGACATGATCTATCAGATCATGAATACCGGTAACGTGGGCGACGACTTTCCGGTCTGGGGAGGTGAGGTCCGAGATCGCTGGCGAGAGTGGATCAGCCGAGGCTGGTTCGAATGGGAAAGTGAAGGCTATCCCTATTGGAGCAATCTCCATCACACCGCAACTTTCTGGCCACATAGAGATCTGCCAAACGTGCTGCTCGTGCACTACAACGACCTGCAAGCCGACCTGCCTGGTCAGATAGCTCGTCTGGGCGAGTTTCTGGACATTGAGGTTGCGCCTCACGCCGCACAGGAGATTGCTGCAGCGGCCCACATTGACGAAATGCGTGCCAACGCAACGCGGGATGGTGATCCGCTGGCGATGGCCTTCAAGGGTGGTTCGCAGGCATTCTTTTTCAAAGGCACGAATGGCCGCTGGAAAGATGTTCTCACCGCGGAAGATCTTGCGTTGTATGACTCAGCTAAAGAGCGGTTATTGGAACCTGCAGCCGTGCACTGGCTGGAACACGGCTGGCTCGGCTAATCGATCAGCTGCTGCGCTGATGTGTCAGTTATGGATTGACCGACTCGGTAGTGATGCTTCGGTTACCATCGCGATACCGCGGATGGCAAAACAGATGAGGATGCTCAACGGAATGCCGACGGCTGCGTCGACTTCCAGCGTCGCCAACAGGCAGTAGGCACCAGATCCGGCGAACGCGGCGGTTGCGTAAATCTCCTTGTGCAGGACCAGCGGCACCTCGTTGCAGACCACATCCCGCATAATTCCGCCGACGACCGCAGTGGTGACCCCGAGCATGATCGCGACCAGTACGCTGTCTGTTATGGCGAGCGCCGTCTGCGCACCAAGAACACTGAAAACGGAGAGGCCCACACAATCACACCACGCAAGAAGGCGGCCAGGCTTGATTCGGTTGCCAAACGCGAACACTGAGACCGCGGCTACAAATGCGAGCGTGACGTTGAGCTGGTCATGAATCCAGAACGGTTGCAGATTCAGGAGCAGATCCCGGACGGTGCCGCCACCCACGGCCGGTAACAGGCCAACGAATATGAAGCCAAAGATGTCCATACCCTGTCGACCGGCGGCGAGAGCGCCGGATGCGGCGAAGGCGAACACACCGACGTAGCCGAAGATGCCGATCAGTTCCACCATCGTTTTATGTCCTTGTGCGCGCCATTCGCGCAATGCGCTCATGAATTACCTTGAATCACTGGTAGGATACCCGCCTTGAGGACTAAGTAGGTCATCGTGAGTTCTGGCTGGTCAATGCACCGGTCCGGCTGCGCCGGATCACGGCTTTTATTACTTTTCATTGCGCTAGTGTTCGCCTCCACAACGCGTGGGGATGTCCGTGACTATGATGTGGAAATGCGCGCGCTGGCTGAGCGTAAAGACGTGCAGGAAGCTTTTCGCGTAATCGAATCGCTGGAGGACGTGAGTGAAGCTGAATTGGTCGAGCTCACGGAGATTCCTGCGCCGCCATTCCAGGAATCGCAGAGAGCCGGGCGTTTTGCTTCGATGCTGCGTGACGCGGGAATGGATGATGTCGCGATAGATGAACAGGGCAACGTTCTGACCCGCTGGCGCGGTGTATCCGGCGCGCGCACCGTCGCATTGGTTGCACATCTGGACACCGTCTTTCCAGCAGGCACCGACGTCGAGGTCCGGCGCGAAGGAACTAAACTGTTCGCACCGGGTGTTGGCGACAACTCACGCGGTCTGGTGGTGATGCTGGCGCTGATCAAGGCGATGCGGGCAAGCGCAATTGCAACACGTGATGACATTCTGTTCGTTGGATCTGTGGGTGAGGAAGGGGTTGGTGATCTACGGGGCGTGAAGTACCTGCATCGCCCGGGCGGTCCACAGATTGACGAGTTCATCGCAATCGACGGCGGCAGCGATGAACGGGTGGTGAATCATGCAATCGGCTCGAATCGCTATCGCCTGGTGTTCAATGGCCCGGGTGGCCACTCCTGGGGTGCCTTCGGTCTAGCCAATCCAGCCCATGCTCTGTCTCGTGCTATCTACTACTTCGATCTGGAAGCCGGGGATTTTGTTCAGACAGGAGATCGAACCAGCTACAACGTAGGCCGTATCGGCGGCGGTACTTCGGTAAATTCGATTCCGTTTGAGACCTGGGCGGAAGTGGACCTGCGATCGGAGAATCCAGCCCGGCTCGAACTGATTGATGCCATCCTGCAACGGTCTGTTGAACGAGCGCTGGCGGAAGCCAACGAACAACGTGATCGCGGCGAGCCTCTCAGTGTCACCGTAGAAACGCTTGGCAAGCGACCGTCAGGCATCGTTGAAGTGGCTACGCCGCTGATCCAGCGGGCGTTGGCTGCAACCCGCTACTTCGGTATCGAACCTGCATTGGGATCGGGTTCTACCGATGCGAACGTTGCCATAGCCAGAGGTATTCCAGCGGTCACGATCAGCCGTGGTGGCACCAGTGGCGGAGCGCATTCTCTCGATGAATGGTGGTCTGGTGTTGACGGCCATATAGGAATTCAAAAAGTGTTGCTGATTACGCTGGCATCAGTCGGTGTTCCGGCTCAGGAAAGCCGAGCAGCCGGGAGCCGATGATTCACGAATGAGTATCGGCATATTCACACTGATCGCACGCGCGGTTTGTGGTGGTTCTATTTTGTTGGCGTTCGGCACTGCGGTTGCTCAAGCCAGTGAAGCGCCGCAGACGCCACCGGTAACACGAGCCTTTGAGCTGAGCGGGGCACCCGAGATCGATGGCAACGTATTGGCTGATCCGCTGTGGCGCGGCGTGGCTGCCACGTCGGGATTCTGGCAGATCAAACCAGACGAGGGCCGGCCTGCCTCACAACGCACGGAGGTTTTTCTCGGGTTCACCAGCGAAGCGCTCTACATCGGCGTCGTCTGTTACGACGACAATCCACAGGGAATTATCGTTTCCGACAGCCGCCGTGACGCACCGCTGGATGAGACCGACAGCTTTCAGGTGATCATCGACAGTTTCCTCGATCGACAGAACGGTTTTGTCTTCGGCACCAATCCTGCGGGCATCGAATATGACGCACAGGTTACGAAAGAAGGGGCGGAGCAGTCGGGATCCGGCGGCACTTCCGGATTCAATCTGAACTGGGATACGAGCTGGGAGGTTCGGGCAGCTATTTCCGATATCGGTTGGAGCGCTGAAATGGAGATACCCTTCAAGTCGCTGCGTTATGGCGCCGATGACGTTCAGAGCTGGGGCATCAACTTTCAGCGTAACATCCGCCGCAACAATGAAACCGCCTTCTGGTCGCCGCTGCCGCTGCAATATAATCTGTATCGTACATCCCGTGCCGGACGGCTGGATGGGATCTCCGTGCCGCCCCAGAAAAATTTCAAGATCACGCCATACGCCCTGGGGCGCTTCGAACGCGGTGGCGACCTGCCCAGCGGGACCCATCACGATGAAGAATTTGGCATCGATCTCAAGTATTCCATTACCCCAAGCCTGACACTGGACGCCACCTACAACACCGATTTTGCTCAGGTAGAGGTTGACGATGTCGTGGTGAACCTCGACCGATTCAGCGTCTTTCTGCCGGAGAAACGACCGTTTTTTCTCGAAAACGCAGGTCAGTTCCAAGTTGGGACACCGCGGGAGGTCGAACTCTTTTTCAGCCGTAAGATCGGTATCAGCGACGATGGTAGCCAGGTTCCCATTGAGGGTGGTGTAAGACTCTCGGGAAAAATTGGTGATCGCACCAATGTCGGATTTCTGCAGATGCGCTCGGAAAGCGTTGATGGTGAAGCGCCGCGCAACGACTACACCGTGGCACGATTGAATCAGGAGTTAGACAATCGTTCCGCCGTTGGTGCTCTCATCGTTTCGCGCGAAGGTGATGGTAGCTTTCTAGTGGATGACAGCGATGACTACAATCGCACCTA
>CBDUDJ010000299.1:0-4112 GCA_965365885.1 uncultured Gammaproteobacteria bacterium | reverse complement strand
TGCAGAGTTTCAGCATCAGACCCGTTCTATGATGGTCGCAGTACCCATACCGCCGCCAGTGCACATCGCAATCAGGGCGGTAGTCTTGTCTTCGCGCTCGAGCTGATCGAGTGCTGTGCCGATGAGCATGCCACCCGTAGCACCGATAGGGTGGCCAAGTGCAATCGCGCCGCCATCGATGTTGACCACGTTGTGCGACACCTCCATGTCTTTCATGAATTTCAAGACCACCGCCGCAAATGCTTCATTGATCTCCCACAGATCGATGTCGCTTTTTTGCATTCCTGCCTTCTCCAGACAGCGCCGAGCGGCAGGCGCCGGTGCGGTCAGCATGATGAGCGGTTCCGTGCCGGCAGTAGCCGTCATACGGATGCGGGCGCGCGGTTTGAGGCCATGTGCTTTCGCATAGTCCGGGCTGACGACGAGTACTGCGCTTGCGCCATCCACGACACCAGAGGAGTTGCCGGCGTGGTGAACGTGATTAACGGCATCGATCGCCGGATACTTATCTTTGGCCATCGCATCGAAGGGTTTGGCAAAGCCATCCACCTGGGCGCTGCCCATAGCTTCGAAAGCCGGGTTCAGGCCCTGCAGGCTTTCCAGCGTCGTTCCGGGCCGCGGATGTTCATCGCGATCCAGAGCGAGTTGGCCATCTTCGTGCAGTATCGGTATCAACGCATCATTGAAGTAACCCTGCTCTATGGAGTTTGCCGCACGTGTCTGACTGGTGACGGCATAGCTGTCGACGTCTTCGCGTGTGAAGCCTTCCAGGGTCGCAATTAAATCCGCCGAGATACCCTGGGGAACCTGTGGGTGAAGCTCTGCGAGGTGTTCATTGTTAGCGTGGAAGCCGTGTGCATGAATGGGCGAGTAGCGGGACATGGACTCCACGCCGCCGCCAATCACCGCCTCCTGGTGGCCCGACATGACGCCCATCGCGGCAAACGTGACGGCTTGCTGACCGCTGCCGCAAAACCGGTGCAGGGTGACGCCTGTGGTGGTCAACGGCCAGCCGGCATCGAGTACCGACATGCGCGCAATATCGTGCGCATGGTCGCCGCTGCCTGCGCCACAACCAGCGATGACATCTTCGATATCCGCCGGCTCAAACCCGACACGATCGCGCAGCCCGTTGAGCACCTGCGCCATGCAGCGTTGCGGATGAATATTACTGAGACTACCCACGTCGGGTTTGCCGCGGCCTCTTGGTGAGCGTACCGCGTCTATGATCCAGGCTTCGGGCATGATTTCCCCCTTTTGCTTAAGGCTCGACGAGTTCCATTCGGCCGCGAATGAATCCGCCAAAGGTCATTCTTACTGGAACCGTAAGGTCACCGAATTGGGCAAATTCGATGCTCGCCACATAGCGGTCACCTTCGTCGTCGTGAATCTCGTAGCGGCACCTGGAACTCCCGGTAGTTTCGATCGGCGGTCCCAGCCGACGCAGCTGGTAGTTGTGGCGACCCGTGTGCAACAACTGTTCGTCGTGGCATTGCGGTTTTACGAAAAGTCCCGTCAACACATCGGTACCCGGCAGGGCTTCTCGCGGGCGACGTGGTTTGCCATTTTTTACGACCCTCAACACCCCCTCGCGAACGCTGAGTTCCCGATGTTTGCGTTCTTCACGTTCCACGTAGCGGTATTCATCCAGAGTAAGCGCACCACCCTCAATGCGACCTTTGACTTCGAAACGCGTCCGCCATTTTCCGAACCACTTCAAAATCCCCTGGGCTTTAGCGCTGCCCGAAAGAGAGTAGTCGCCATCGGAAATATCGACATGCACAGTGGCAGTGCCTGCCTTGGTACCGGCGAGGTACGCCTGATACTTGAATGTCTCACCGAGCGCCACATGAGCACTGCACGCGCTGAACAACAACGCAGTCAGCAGTATCAGGTGTTTTCGCATGCCGCTCATCCTGGGCTTAGCAGCTGAACCATAACTGAATCAATCCTGCGGTAACGGAATAGGGTTCACGAACTTCGGCACATCATACCCTCGCTGCACCGCATCACGCTGCGCTATCCGCACATACCAGGCGCGCAACGACGGATACTCGCGCCAGTCAATGCGCTGCCACTCGTAACGGGAGATCCATGGCCAGGTAGCCATATCCGCGATCGAGTAGCTGCCGGAAAGGTACTCGCGGCCACTCAGGCGGCGCTCCAGAACGCCATACAGGCGCGCCGCCTCCTGCGCGTAGCGTGTTTCGGCGTAGGGAGCAGCCCCTGTATTGAACTTCAGAAAGTGGTGGGCTTGTCCCAACATCGGCCCAACACCGCCCATCTGCAACATCAGCCATTCGATCGTCTCCCAGCGATCCTCGCCCCAGAAGCGGTCACACTTTTCGGCCAGATACAGCAGAATGGCTCCTGATTCCATCAGGCTGCGGCCGGTTTCCCGATCGACGATCGCGGGAATTTTGTTGTTCGGGCTGAGCGCGAGAAATTCCGCTTTGAACTGCTCATCCTCCCCGATGTTGACGGCATGCACCTCGTAATCCAGGCCGAATTCTTCCAGCGCTATCGAGATCTTGCGGCCGTTCGGGGTCGGCCAGGTGTAGAGATCAATCATTGGGAATTCTATGCGGCGATCGGCCGGAACTCGCCCTGAGTTACAAACGCAAGCTGCGTCCAACCCTTGGCTTCGGCCACTTTTGCCAGCGTCGATTTTGCATTCGCTGCGACTGGTCTGCCGACCGCCTCCAGCAAAGGCAGATCTTCGCTGCTGTCGGAGTAGAAGAACGCGTTATTGAGATCCACCCCGCGCTTGACCATGTATCGATCCGCGGCGATTTTTTTGCCTTCGCCGTAGCAGGGGTGGGCGATTCCGGCGAGTCGGCCAGCGACAATCTCCAGTTCAGTGCAGCACATGTTGTCTATGCCCATATCGCGCGCCACCGGTTCTGCCTGATAACGCGTCGCTGAAGTCATCATAACCACTTCGTGACCCTTCTCTTTGTGTACGTCGATGAGAATGCGGGCCTCTTCGAAGATGAGCGCCGCCAGACGATTGTCGAAGGCATTCTGGCCGAGTTCAATCATCTCTTCTTCCGGTATGCCGATGAGCGCTTGCACTGTAGACGCCAGAAGATCGTGATAATCGGCACGACCCAGACCGTAGCCAAGGAAGATGCCCGCTTGAGTGATCACCTGACGCGGCGAGAGATAACCGCTCCACAGCGCCTCCTGCGCAAGAGCGGTAATGGAATAGCCGGAGATCAACGTCCTGTCGAGATCAAAATACACAATCACGTCATCGCGCTCGGGAGACTCGCGCAGCTCCGCCACATAGCCGGCAAAATCCGCCTGCCGCGGTGCCGGGCGGCGTTTCAGCTGGCTTGGAAGGTTCAATCGCATGTGCTGCTTACATCAAGTTGAAGGCAATTTATATGACGAAATAGATTTCGACCGAGCGATTATTTAACCGTTCCTCGCCGCAGAAGACCAGCAAAGTGTGAAGCACGTCACCTTTCGCGAGGTTCGCCTTGAGCCACCTGTAGCAATGGGCGAACCTTCACTACCGCAACGGCGCCAATCGATAAAAATGCCCTACTTTCAGAGACAGGACGTCCTGCCGTGTTTCAGGTAACCATCTGGTCAGTACCCCCGTTACTGTCCGTGCTGGTCTGTGTTGGCACCTATCTACGGATTCGCTCAAAGAAGCGAGTCCCGGGCATGCACGCAATCCTGACCCTGCTCGCAGCCGTAATGTTCTGGTCAGCTTCGCAGTTCGTCGGTTCTCTCTTCACCGACCTTGGCGTCAAAATTCTGGCCGCCAAGCTCGCCTACTTCGGTATCGTCCTGACGCCTGTCTCCTGGTTCATCTTCGCCATCAGTTACACCCGCCGGCAGATGCGTCTGTCGAAGACCGCATTGAACCTGATCTGCATCGTGCCAACCATCACGATGATCCTGGTGATGACCAACGAGTGGCATCAACTCGTCTGGAGTGACGTCTACCTTACCCAGGCTGACAGCTACACCGGGATGGTGCTCGATCATGGCCCCTGGTTCATTTTTCATACGATCTACTCCTACTCGCTGCTGGCCGTGGCAACGACCATTCTCGCCTGGGCAATGCCTATCTGCGAAATGCAGCGCTGTTGGTTTTT
>CBDUDJ010000298.1:0-4125 GCA_965365885.1 uncultured Gammaproteobacteria bacterium | reverse complement strand
GGATGCGGTCAGCCTGTTGGAAATTCAACGCCTGGTGCGACAAGTGCCGATCGCGGATGACATAAACCGCTTTGCGGTCGACCTTGTGCGCTCAACTCGCCCGGATGAAGAAGCCGCAACCGAGAATGTGCGTTCGTATGTCAGTTATGGCGCCTCCGTACGAGCGGCTATCTTTCTTTCCCTGGCCGGGCGTGCTCGAGCGCTGCTGAACGGTCGCTATCACGTGACACCGGATGACATCCGCACGCTGGCGCTGCCTATTCTGCGCCATCGACTGCAGCTCAATTATCTGGCCGAATCTGATCAGGTAGATGTTGACATGCTTGTCAACGAGCTGCTCGACCGCGCTGGCCGCAGCGGATGAGCACCGCGACCGCGCCAACTGTGCGGCAACGGCTCATTGAGCCGAAGGTGCTGGCGCAACTTTCAAATCTCGAGCTGGTGGCGCGCACGGTTGTCGAAGGCGCGCTGCTGGGACTGCACCGCTCACCAACCTTTGGCTTCAGCCAGGAGTTCGCAGAATATCGGGCGTATGTGCCGGGTGACGATTTGCGCTATGTGGACTGGAATGTCTATGCACGCACCGACAGGACCTACATCAAGCGTTTTTTCGGCGACACCAACTGCCAGCTGATGGTGCTGGTTGATACCAGCGCCTCTATGGATCCGCAAGAGGGAGCGGTCGACAGATCAGGCGGCGTGAGCAAGCTGGACTACGCCCGTTTTTTTGCTGCCGCGCTCGTGTATCTGGCGGCTCGGCAGCACGACGCGGTGGGACTGCTTGCTTTCAACGACGCTGTCTATATTCACCGTCCACCCCTCGCCCGACAAAGCTCGGTACGCACCCTGTACCACGAACTGGATGGACTGAAGAGCTCCGGCGCCACCAATTGGCAACTCCCGCTGGAACGCGTGCAGGGCCAGCTGAAAAAACGCGGCCTGATTGTGCTGATCTCGGATTTCTACACCGAACCAGATGACCTGGCGGGCGTGCTGCGAGGACTTGCAGCACGGGGTCACGATCTGTTGCTGGTGCACGTGCTCGACCCGGTTGAGCATGACGTACGACTACAGGGTGCGGCGACGTTGCGCGATGTCGAGACGGGCGAAGTCATGGAGGTCACGCCGCAGGAACTCACTGCCGAGTATCCGCAGCGCATGCGCGCTCATGTGACAACGCTTGAGAAACTTACGCTCGCCATGGGTGGCCACTACCTGCAGGTAAACACCGACCAGCCGCTTGATCGCACGATCGCAGGCTACCTGCGGTTCCGCACGAGGCATCCGTAGATGACTCTGGTAAGCGCCTTTTTTCTTGCCGGGTTGGTCTTTCTGGCTGTGCCCTGGTGGCTGCACCGGCTGAATGCTCACGCAGCCGAACAACGCACGTTCAGCTCTTTGTTTCTGATGCGGCCGAGCGAAGCACCCGTACACATGCGACGGCAACTGCAACACCTGTGGCTGCTTGGCTTGCGACTTGCGCTGCTCATTGCCGCCTGCTTCGCGTTCGCCGAGCCTTTGCTGGAACTTGCTGGCGCAGGTGCGACAGGCAAACAAAGCGTTGCGAACCGATTGATTGTGCTCGACACATCCGCGTCCATGGATCGTTCGGCAGGTGGCGAGAGCGCGTTTGGCATGGCGCAAAGCATCGCTCGCGAGCTGGTGGCGAGCCTGCCCCCAGACGGGCGGGCTGCTGTGATCACGGCGGCCGATCACATCGAGCTTGTTGCCCCTCTAACAGACGACCGGGCTCAGCTGAATGCAGCGATTGCCTCGAGCAACGCAAGTGCTGCCCGGCTTGTCACCGACGGGCTGCTCGCACGCGTTGGCAATCTCGCCGATACGCTCAATGCGCCTGGAGAACGGCTCGCAGTGCATCTGATCTCCGACTTTCAGGCCACAGCCATGCCGGCGCAGTTCAACGCGCTGGTCGAAGGCTCGCTGTGGCCGCTCATGTTGCATCGGGTGGGTAACGATGAGGCCAACTGGGCAGTTGCGAATGTCGTTGCAGGCGACGACCGACGGACCGGGTCTGGCTATGTGGACGTGACTGTGCGCGGGTTCGCCACACCGGCGCAGGCCGTGGCTGTTACGCTCGAGCAGAACGACACGCTCGTTGCTCAGCGGACCGTCGCCGTCCCCGCTGATGGCAGTGTGAACGTGCGCTTCGAGGTGCCGGCTGCCAGCCGCGGCAACACCACATGGGTTGCCGCCATCACCGTTGCAGATGCGCTTGCCGGAGACAATGTGCGGCGCCTGGTGCGTTCGGATAGTGGTCAGATTTCATTGCCGGTTCTCAGTCCTGCGGAAAAACCATACGCTTACCTGCGCGCTGCGGTTCAGGCGGGCGCACCGCGCTTCCAGCTCGCCAGGCAGACGGCGCTGGACGACCTCGCAGCACCCGTCGTCGTGCTGCTGGATCCTGGCGTGCTGGCGAGTGACGATTCCCGTGTGTTGTTGCGTTACCTGGAGTCTGGTGGTGCTGTGCTGCTCGTAGCAGGTCCTGCGACGCGATCTGCCGGTCGCCTGCCGCTGCTTGATGTTGCGCTGACAGCGGGTCGCCTCGATCAGAGCAGCCGGGGCGTCACTGTGCAGGATCGCAGTCATCCGGTACTCGCCGGTTATGCGGCGTGGCGCGATCTCATGGTATTTCAGGCGATCCAGGTGAGTTCGGGGATCGCTGGATCAAGCGATGCGAATGCGCCGGGGGACGTAATCCTGGCGCTCGATGATGGCACGCCACTGCTCGTGGAGATGCCGATTGGTGCGGGCAGGTTGATGCTGCTGCTGACCGCGTTGGATCCGCAATGGAGTTCGCTCGTGGTGCGTCCGGCTTTCGTCGGCTTCATGACGAATCTTCTGGGCTATATGGCCGAAGACCTGTTGCCGGTACAGGCGCTGGTGGGCGAGGCTATTGCCCTGCCCACGCAATCTGTCCAGCTCTTCACTGACGAGGGCGCGCGAGTGCTGGGTCTCGCGGATACCGTGGGTCGACCGACGATAAGCCTTGCAGACCCTGGCGTGTACCAGCTGCAGACACCGAGCAGCAATCGGCTGCTGGCCGTGAATTCAGATGTGCGTGAATCCGACCTGCGGCGGGCGGCTGAGGATTTGCTCGATCGCTGGCAGGCGGCCACTGCGAGCGTGTTCGATGGCGCAATCGCGTAATCGACAATCACTGCGGCCGTTAGCAATGCCGATGTAACACATACGCTGCCGCTGGCGCCGTGGTTGCTGGCACTGCTGGCGCTACTGGCGCTCGTCGAACCGCTTCTCGCCAATTTGGGCTTGCCGCACAGGCGAGCGGCAGGCGTGAACCCATGAGCGCGCTCCACGACTATCTGCTCGGTTGCCGCAAACGCCTGCGGCGGCGCTTTGTAGCGCGGGCTAGCGCCGTGCTGGCGCTGAGCGCACTGGCGGCGACCGCAGTCTTTGCTCTGCTCGTTGTGTCCTGGGTACCGGGCGGCGGCCTGGTGATTGTGGCGCGCAGCGTCCTCTATCTGGCGTTAGCGGTGGCAATCGGCGCGCTCGTCTGGTGGCCGATGACCATCGCGGCAGTCCCGCGACAGGTCGAAGCGCGGGTGAGGGGTTTCGCTGGCAGGTTGCAAACCTGGTGGGATGCATCGCAGCGCGGTGATGACTCGGCGATGCTCGGGCTGCTCACGCGCGAAACACAACGCATCGCGGCTGCCCACGACAAATCGGATGTGGTCGGGAGCCGGGAAATCGCAGCACCGGCCGGCATCGCAGGACTCGTAACGATTGTGCTTATCGTGTTCCTCGCCAGTGGCAACAGTCCCTGGCAGCTTGCCGCCAAACGTTTGTGGACGGGCGATCTGCTGGTGGCAGCGGCACCGCGCATCACCGTCAGCCCGGGCGATGTGGTGGTGCCGCGCGGTGCCGATGTGGTGGTGGAAGCTGCAGCCAGCGGATTTCTGGCTCGGCGCATGGAAATGCACGCCGCCTTCGAGCGCACCGAAGGTTGGGAGATGGCGCCGATGTCGCGTCTGGCCGAGAGCAAGTACGGTTTCGTGTTCGTCGGTGTCAGCGAAGAGGTGGAATACTACGTCGCCTCGGCGGGCGTCAATTCGCAGCGTCACGTGATTCATGTTGCGGATCTACCCC
>CBDUDJ010000297.1:0-4130 GCA_965365885.1 uncultured Gammaproteobacteria bacterium | reverse complement strand
AGGGAATCAGGATAAGCGTGATCAACGTGGCAAACAGAATGCCGAACGCCAGGGACACCGCCATCGGGATTACTAACTGCGCCTGCAGGCTGCGTTCAAAGACTACCGGTGTCAGGCCAAAGAATGTCGTCAGCGACGTCAGGAGGATCGCGCGAAAGCGGGCTGCACCTGAGCGCAACGCGGCCTGTATTGGTTCCATGCCTTCGCTGACAGCCCGGTTCACATAATCCACCATGATCAGACTGTCGTTCACCACAACGCCACTCAAAGCCACAATTCCGATCAGTGACATCATCGAAATAGAAATGTCGAGCAACATGTGGCCGACCAGCGCCCCGACAATTCCAAAGGGTATGACGCCCATGATGATCAGTGGTTGCAGGTAGGATTTCAGAGGGATTGCCATCAACGCGTAGATGCCGAACATGGCCAGAGCGAAGGCCAGTAGAATCTGATCCAGCGCGAGCCGTTCCTCATGCGCGGCACCGTCAAGCTCGACCCGCAAGCCCCGATAGCGCGACTGAAGCTCGGGAATAAAACCAGCCGTGACTTCACCGATGATCTCCAGCGGTTCCACCGCATTAAGATCGGCACGGGAACTCACGGTGATCGTGCGCTCACCGTTGATCCGCTGGATGCTGTTGAATCCCCTGTCCATCGAATAATCGGCCACGGCATGGAACGGCAACTCGCGACCATCCGACGTACGGATCCACATGTTCTCGAGGTTGCCGATCGAGCGCCTCTCGGAGCGCGGGTAGCGGACCATCACTTTGACTTCCTGCTCGCCACGCTGGATTCGCTGGGCCTCTGCGCCGTAGAAAGCCTGACGCACCTGGCGTGCCAGACCAGCAAGTGTCACGCCAAGCGCCTCGGCTTCCGGTTTGATGCTCAGGCTGATTTCCTCCGGACCAAGGTTTGCGGAGCGATTAATCTCAAACAAGCCATCATACGTTTTCAGATGATCCGATAACTCTTCTGCGGCCAGTTCGAGCTCAGAGTAATTGGCAGCCTGCAGCTTGAACGCGATGGGCGGTCCGCCTCCGGTGTGTCGAGTCGATTCGAATTTGAGTTCTTTCGTGCCCGCGATTTCACCCGTTCGCTCGCGCCAGCGTTTTTCGACTTCCTGGGGTGTAACGCTGCGGTGTTCGGTCTTTTCGAGTTCCACCGCTAACTGCGCCGTGGTTCCATTTCTGATGTAAGCGAAACTGTGTTTGACGATGTCGATGTCCGAACCAGTCTCGACTTTGAGTTCTTCGTTGACCACCTGCAACTGCGCATCGAGTTCAGTCACGATACTTCTGATCAACGATTCCGGTGCACCATCGAGCAGTTCCACATTCGCGGAGATGAAGTCACTGTCGACTTCCGGAAAACCGGTGTAGCGAATCTGACCACCCATAACGAGGCCAACGGCAAGGATCAACAGGCCGATGAAGAAAGCCAGCGTTGCGTAGCGAAACTCCATGGCTCTGGCAAGCAGAGGAAGGTAGGTGTTTTCAATAAACCGCTTCAGCGCCCGGTCCACCGCATCGGCGATACCTTCCTTCGCATGTGAAGATCGCATCAACGCAAGGTGGGATGGCAATATGAGTTTGGATTCCACAAGTGAGAACGTCAGGCACAGCACCACCACCCAACCGATCGAGGCTGCAAGAGTGCTGGCGGGACCAGTCACGAACAGCATCGGCAAGAACGTCATGATTGTGGTGAGCACGCCGAAAGTTGCGGGCACTGCGACTCGCTGAGCCCCTGCCACAATACTAGGAAGACTGTAGCCGTTTTCTTCGGTTTCGGTATACGCGCTCTCAGCAATGACAATCGCGTCGTCCACCACAATCCCGAGAACGAGAATGAATCCAAACAGGCTGATCATGTTCACTGTTACATTGATGAACGGCAACTGCAGCAACATGAGCGCACCGAGAAAAGCCACCGGCAGACCAACGCTTACCCAAGCGGCAATTTTGATATGCAGAAAGAAACCGAGAATGAGGAAGACGAGCAGCGCGCCGAGCGCGAGGTTTTTCAACATCATGTTGAGCTGGGCTTTGAGGTAGTAGGTCTTATCCCGCCACAACTCTATTTCGATTCCTTGCGGCAGTGATGCCCGCCGCTCATCGAGATATCTGTGCACCGCTGCGCTGACCTCGATCTCGCTTTCCTCGTCAGAGCTGAAGACGTCTACCCCGAGGCTGCGAGCGCCATTGAAAAACGAGTAACTTTCAACCTCTACGAAACCATCGACAATGGTCGCCACATCGCCGAGGCGAACCCGCGTGCCGTCCGGTCGCGTGAGCAGCATGATCCTTTCGAACTCGGCGCCGGTGTACGCCTGGCCTTTCGTGCGCAATCGAATGTTGCCTGCCGCTGTGCGAATGGTCCCCCCCGGCAGGTCGACCGACCACTCACGGATCACCCGCGCGACTTCTTCGAGGGTGAGGTTGTACTGGCGTAATGTCGCCTCGCTGATCTCTACGGAAATCTCAAACGGTCGACCGCCCTGGACTTCGGCATAGGATATTTCCGGCAACGCAATGAGATCATCGCGAATCTCCTCGGCAAACTCCTGCATGCGGGCCTCATCGGCAATGCCTGCTACCTGGACGACGATGGTGCTGTCGCGAAAGCGCTGTTTTGAGATAATCGGCCGCTCGGTCTCACCCGGAAACGTCGAAATACCATCTACCGCCAGTTTCACCTCGTCGAGCATCTCGTTAACCGAATGGCCATCTTCGATCTCGACCATGACCTGACCCATGCCTTCCAGCGCAATCGAGGTGAGTTTCCGCACGCCGGTGATCGACTCAACGGCTTCCTCGATTTTTATCAGCACGCCTTCCTCCACCTCGAGCGGGGCAGCACCCAGATAGGGAACCCGGACCGTCACCAGGTCGAAATTGAATTCGGGGAAGGCTTCAAGCTTGATCGTGTAGGCCGAATAGCCGCCGGCAAGAATGATGAGGAACATCAGCAGATTGGCGGCAACGTGATTGGAGGCAAACCAGCCAATCAGGCCGGCAACTTTCTGCTCAGCCACGGAACCGCACCTTCATTCCGGGTAACGGGTGGTCGATCGGCGTGGTGCAGATTCGCTCGCCAGGCGTCAGGCCCTCTTCGATATAAACATTCGTCTCGTCAGACCGGACGATAACAACCTTCCTGGGCTGAATCTGATCATCCGAATCGACCAGCCAGACGGTATCTCCACGGTGGACGGAGTGCCGAGGCAACACGAACAGCTCACCACCTTTTTGACCGCTGATTTCTGCTGTAACAAAGGTTCCAACACGAAGTGGTTCAGCCGAGTCCGCCGGTGCATAGGGATCAGCAACTTGCGCGACTACATATAGAACCCTGCTGGTTGCATCGAACACGCCCTCCGAGCGGATTATCCTGGCCGACCAGTTGACTACCTCACCACCAATCTCAGCACTCAACAACGTCGGCAGATGTTCTCCGCGCTGCAAGCCTTTCAGGTCCAGATATTTCAGGTCCTGCTGGGTCAACGGCAGCCGCACTTCCACCCAGTCTGTGGCAAAGATGCGGGTCAGCTGCGCGCCATTTGTGACAAACTGGCCAACGTCCGCGATTTTCTCCCGCACCATGCCATCGTACGGAGCACGAATGACAGTTCGATCAAGATCACCCTGGGCTTTGTCGAGCGCAGCTTCGGAAGATTCGAGCTCAGCAAGTGCCTGCTGCACCTGCGGCTTGCGCAGTGCCAGTTCTGTCGCCGGGCCTTCGGCCGCGTTCAGCTCCCGGAGTCGTCGCCATTCTTCAGACGCATAACCCGCAAGCGCATTTTCGGTAGCGACCTGCGTTCGCGCTCGAGCGACATCCGCCCTTGCCCGCTTGAGTTGAGTTGCATAATTGCGTGGATCTATCCGGATCAGGACATCGCCTGCTTCAAACAAGCCGCCGGACACATACGCCGGTGATACTTCGATGATCTGTCCTGCGACCTCTGATACCAGCGTGGTTGCCGTTCTGGGCGAGACGGAACCCTGGGAGTTGACGGTAAATGTGACCGGCTGGCGGGAAACGGTAAGGACATCGACCAGGAGGGTCGGGGGTGCAACGGGTTTCTGCAGTGCCTGGGGCCGCGTCTGAACCAATACGACGGAGAT
>CBDUDJ010000296.1:0-4132 GCA_965365885.1 uncultured Gammaproteobacteria bacterium | reverse complement strand
GTGCGTTGATCCCGCGGACTGTGATCATGCGCGAATGCCGTTGTGGGCATTATCGGGCACACGAGGATGTCCCAATCCTTGAAGAACGCCTGCCAGGCCATGCGATAGCGCGTGCGCACGTTGTCCTGGCCCATCCAGGACTGGTGATCGGTGTTGCCGTCGGGACCACCAACGATGGGAAGCAGCAGATTCATATAGGTTTCGTGACTGTCGCCGCCGGAAAATTCCGGTCGGGCAGTATCGGAAACCTTGGCCCCCTTACGTGCCAGCACCTGGCCTATCTCAGCCACACGATCTGCCACTTCGCGTTCCACCGGCGCGATGCCATGGTCGGACCACAGTGCAATCCGCAGGTCTCCCAGCGACTTCATCCTCGGCGCCGGCAATTCCAGACGCCAGCCATTGCTGTTCAGAACATCGGGTCCGGCAATGATGTCCATGGCTGCAGCGATGTCTTCTGCGCTGCGCGCCAGCGGCCCCACTACTGCGAGGTCCGGCACGCTGGAAATATCAACGCCCGGCGGTGCGTGGCCCTGCGGCGGCACCACGCCCCAGGTCAGCTTGTGGCCATACACACCACAGAAATGTGCCGGGTTGCGGATGGACCCGCCTATGTCCGAACCGCTGTCGAGGCCGGTCATGCCAGAAGCCAGCGCAGCTGCCGTGCCCCCGGATGAGCCGCCCGGCACCAGATCGGTGTTCTAGGGATTGTTTGTGGTGCCATAAATGGCGTTGTAGCTTTGAAAATCACCCAGCACCAGCGGCACATTGGTCTTACCCATGAAATGCGCGCCCGCCTGCTTGTAGCTCGTGACCATCACTGAGTCTTCCGCCGCGATGAAGTCTTTCTGATCCGGTATGCCCCAGGTCGTCGGCAGACCGGCGATATTGAAGGATTCTTTGATCGTCATCGGCAGGCCGTGCAACGGTCCGGCCAAGTTGCCTTTGGCAAGTGCTGTGTCGGCCGCCTTCGCGGCATCGAGCGCGCGTTCGAAATCCCGCACGGGAATGGCGTTCAATTTGCCGTCAAAGCGCTCTATCCGACCGATGAAGTAGCGAGTGAGCTCAACCGAGCTGACTTCTTTGCGCCGCAACATCCCAGCAAGCTCCAGCCCACTGCTGAACCCAAGCGTGTCTTGGGTCGAGGCAAATGCTCGCGACACGCCGGCAAGTTCGTATACCGCTGCTGCGCCAGCAAGCGCACCGGCGTTGTGAATGAAACTACGCCGTGACCAGTTGCTCATTGATCGTGCTCCCCGCAAGTCTCATGATCTTACTCCATCAGTCACCAACCACCAGCCGCTGATGGATTCAGAACACGCAAATGAAGTCGACTCGGGAGCACGCTTCGCTTTCGGCGCAAACTGGGCCCGATTTCTGGCGGTTGTCGACGAAGAGCGCATCAGTCGGGCAGAAGATTCCCTCCTGCAGATGCTCGAACTGGAGACCCTCGCAGGGCGAACCTTTCTCGACATTGGCTCAGGCAGTGGTCTTTTCAGCCTCGCCGCGCGGCGTCTGGGCGCTACGGTGCGATCCTTCGACTACGACCCTGGATCCGTGGTATGCACTCAGGCGTTGAAAGATCGCTATTGCAAAGATGATTCGCAGTGGCAAGTTGAAGGCGGATCGATTCTGGATGCGGATTACCTGGCGCAGCTCGGTAAGTTTGACATCGTCTACTCCTGGGGCGTGTTGCACCACACCGGTGCGATGTGGCAGGCGTTGGAAAACGTCGCGCCGCTTGTCAAAGGAAACGGTCAGCTCTTTATCGCGATCTACAACGACCAAGGCGGCTGGAGCAGTCGCTGGCGTCTTCTAAAACGCATATATAACAAGTTGCCAGACGCTCTTAAAACTACTTACACTATTTTGATCATGGGACCGCGCGAACTCAAGTTCCTCGCACTGGCAACAGCCAAACTCAAACCCTGGATCTACTTCAACAACATCATCAATTACGCAGAGCGCAGCACCCGGGGCATGAGCTACTGGCACGACATGACCGACTGGATCGGCGGCTATCCATTTGAAGTGGCCAAACCCGAAGAGATTTTCGATTTCTTCCGGCAAAGAGGCTTCAGCCTGCGCAAGCTGACCACCCAGGCAGGCAGCGTCGCCTGCAACGAGTTCGTGTTCGATCAGGAATCTAGTACCGGTTGTTAGCCTTTAGCCTTTTCGGGAGTATCCAGCATCGCTTCGTGGAAAGGCTAAAGGCTAATACCGGGTACTACGGTATAGTCGCTGCTCATCTTCTGGGCGGCGCGCACACATGAAATCATGGCTGAAAATCCTGCTGGCAGTGGTTGCCCTGGTGGTGGTCTTTGTTGGCTATGTGTTCTCGCAGGTGCGGGGCATTGAAGTCGAACGCTTGAGTGACGACCTCCACGTGTTGCGGGGATTCGGCGGCAACGCGGCAGTCTTGCGCACATCGGCTGGAACGGTCGTGGTCGACACCATGACCCTGCCGCTGCAGGGTGAAAGAATCCGCGCGGTCGCCCGTGAGCTGACCGGTGCGGATACGGTGCTTCTCATCAACACCCACTATCATCTGGATCACCCCCACGGCAATCCCGCCTTTGAACCGGGCACCCGAGTGCTCGCCAGCGAACGTACCCTGTCTCATCTCAAGGCGCTGGATGCTGACTTCTGGACGGGTGATGCCGCGCAACTGCTGCCTAACGAAACCTTTACCGACCGCCACACCCTCCGCATCGGCGGCAAGACCATGGATCTGGTGCAACCCGGCTCCGGCCACACCGACGGCGATCTTGTGGTGATCTTCCGCGATGAAGGGGTGATTCATATGGGCGATCTGCTCTTCAACGGCCACTACCCGAACATCGATCTCGAAGCCGGTGGCACTGTGCGCGATTGGCCGGCAACGCTCGAGCGTGTGATGCCATTGGAATTCGATCGCGTGATACCCGGCCACGGACTCACCACCGATCGCAGCGGAATCCGCCAGTTCCAGACGTTTATGACACAACTGGCAGACATCGGCCGGGAAGCCGCCGAACAGGGAACCAGCCTCGAGGCCACCATCGCCTCGGATAAGTTGACCGCAGACGCCGGCTACGAACCCATCCGCTTTATCATCTCACTCGGGCTCAACCGGGAATTCGTGTTGCAGCGTGCGTGGGAAGAGGCGACCGGAAACTTTACGCGGGCAAACTGACATCTAATCTCGCCGGATCCACCGCCGGGTCTGGCGCGACTCCGCGTCAGACCCCTTACGCCCGCCGTGGCGTCTGGCATAATCGTAACGCTCGACCTCGTGGGAAGAAGCGATGGCGCACGATCCGGGATCGAAGCCGCAGGTATTCATCTCGTATTCGAGAGATGACCGCGGTTCCGTGTATCCAGACGTTGACTGGCTGCGCAAACTCGGTTTCGCCGCCCATGTCGACCGCCACATCACCCCGGGAGTCCAGTGGCGTGAAGCTGTAGCAGAAGCCATTGCCGAAAGCGATCTCGTACTCTTCTACGCCTCACCAACGGCTGTTGCATCACAATATTGCTCACAGGAGCTGCAGTTTGCCCTGAGTCGGAACATCCCGGTGATTACCGTGATGCTGACCGACACCGAGCTACCACCCTGGATGGAACTCGCGCTCGGTGATCATCAGATTCTGCAGCGCTTCGAATTATCCCATCCGGCTTACCGCAGCCTGCTGGAGGCGGGTCTTAACGCGCAGCTGGGTCGAGAACAGACCGCGCCACCTCGGCTCGCCCCAACCACTTCCAGCACTCGTGTCCACTGGATCGTTGTTACTGTGTCGGCAATCCTGTCTATGGCCGTTGGCGCCTGGTATTTCACGCAAGAAACCCCCACCACTATTGCCGTGTTCCCACTCGAAACCGACGGCAGCAGTGCAGCCGAAAGCATCAGCACGAATATTTCGACGGAGCTTTCCCAGGGTCTGGTCAATCTGGGGCTGCTGCCCGTCGTCACATCGCTGTCGGGAGCGACTACGGGCAGTGGCACCGCGGCTGAGAACAGCTATCTGGTAACGGGTTACGTGCAAAGTGTCGATACCGGATACCGAATCCGCACCTCCCTCGTTGCGGCGAGAATCAGTCAGGAAATGTGGGCACAGACGTACGTGTACCTCGATCTCGACTCCGCTCAGGT
>CBDUDJ010000295.1:0-4167 GCA_965365885.1 uncultured Gammaproteobacteria bacterium | reverse complement strand
GCGGCAGCCGTGCCGCCGCTCGAGCCACCCGGGTTGCGTTGCGTTGCGTAAGGGTTACGCGTCGCGCCAAAGGCAGAGCCCACCGTCGTGATGCCGTAGGCCCATTCGTGCATGTTGGCTTTACCGATGATGATGGCTCCGGCCGCACGCAGCCTGGAGACCTGCAATGCATCACTATCCGGCTGGAAACCTTCGAGCAGAACGGAGCCGGCCGTAGTGGCCATGCCGATCGTCTCGTAGTTGTCTTTGACGATGACCGGAATCCCATGCAGTGGACCACGCGGTCCCTGTTCCGCCCGTTCGTGGTCCAGCGCGTCAGCGATCTGTTGCGCATCGGGGTTGATCACCGCGACGGCATTGAGCATTGGCCCTGCACGATCGAAGGCTTCGATGCGCGCCAGGTAAAAGTCCACGAGTTGCCGCGCGCTGAGCTGACCGGTACCCATGGCGATCTGCAGTTCCGGGATACTGGCTTCGAGAATTTCAAATGGCACAGTTTGCCTCTGTGGTGGACCGGCTACGGATTCCGCGCGCGCAAAGCCTGCTGGCGGCAACGCCAGGCAGACGATTAGGCAGAAGCAGCGCATGGCTTCGAACGACCCCAGCCCCAAGTAACAGGCGCTGAGTATACGGGAATCATGGATGCCTCATCGCCATGGCCGGCCCCGACCATGGCACGCGCGGTAGCTTTGGACTACCAGATCGACACGCCTTCGGACTGCCGTGGTGGGTCGATTCCCAGCAGCCGGCTGACCGAGGCTGCGATATCGATCTGGTGAACTTCGCCAAGCGCCTGGTTCGGCTCGACACCGCGCCCCAGCGCATAAAACACCCCCGCCATGTCCGGGAGTGCCGGATCATAGCCGTGAGCACCGTAGTCCCAGCCTGCGGCGTACAACAAACTCTGCAGCTGGCCAGATAATCCAGCGGAACGGCGAAACGTGAACGGCGGTGGCAGCACTGCCACCCAGTCACCCGTCCGCGTTGGATGCCGCAGGCGGAACGCAGCCGGCAGTCGCGTACCTTCATAAACCGTGGCCTGCTCAAAGGACCGGAGGACCTGGCCGGCAGCCGCAATCTGTGCCGGCTCAGCGACATGCACCTGGACCAGCGCGCTGCCGAACAAACGCGCTGAGATTCCGCGAGCCGCCAGTGCCCCCGCCAGATCCAGATATTTGCCGGTTCTGGTCATGCCGTGGTCGCTCACCAGGAGCAGCGTGGTCCGTGACCACAGCTGCAGCGCATCGAGCCCGGCGAGCAGCCGCACCAGTTGCTCATCCTGGCGGCCAATCTGCTCCGCAACTCGATCACTATCGGGACCATAGTAGTGGCCAATCGAGTCCGCCCCGGCCCAGTAACTCATAATCAGGCGCGGCCGTTGGCCTTCGGGCAGGCTGAGCCAGGCAAGGATCTGATCGACTTTCTGCGCTTCTGGCCGCTCGCCATCGAAAGGTGCAATGCGATACCGGCTTCGCTGGCCATGCCAGTCCGACTCCGAGCCCACCCAGAAATAGGTCGCCGTCGCTACTCCCTGACGCTCGGCAGCTATCCACAACGGTTCCGCCTGGAGCCAGTCGGCGTCGGAGCTGTAACTGTACTGCCCGCGTTTGCGGTCGTAGAAGCGATTGTCGACGATGCCGTGGCGGTCCGGGTAGGTGCCCGTTGCCATAGACACATGGCCGGGAAACGTCGTCGACGGCATGACAGTACGTAGCCGCTGCGCCTTGACGCCTTGCCTGCTGAGCCGCTGAAGTCCGGGATATGCGCCACGCGTTGCATAGTCGTGGCGCATGCCGTCCCAGGAAAGGAGGATGACGATGGGCCGCAGACCGGTTTGTGCCACCGCAACCACCTCGCAACCCATGCTTAACGCGATGGCCGCTGCCAGAAGCAGCGCACGTCTTGCGCAGCCGAACCCTCTCAAGGCTTGTGCCTGGGTGCGCCGCCGCGCCGTTGCAACTCACGCAACTCTGCCAGTATCGGCATCGCCCGTAGATCGGCCTTGTCGAGCCGCGCCCAGTCAATTCCGGCAGGCGCGGCAGCTGGCCGGGCAACGACGATGCTCTGGCCCGGCGTGCAGATCAACGTCAATGGCAGATCAAAGTTCGCGCAGGGGAAATCTTCGACGAGCTGGGCATCGTGCACCGTGGTTGCAACGGGCACCGGCGTGTGGCCCAGCTCGCGCAGGATGGCGAATTCCAGGTCACTGTAGCCTGCACCTTTGCCACAGCGCTTACCGCTCCGGGTCACGGCGACGCAACCTGTGACGATCGCATCGAGTTGCGGCATCTCTGCGAGTGGCAGCAACGTCGAGAATTGCTGCATCGTCTGGCGGAGGGCCGCTTTGGCGTAATCAGCCGGAGCAATGACTGACGGGTCCAGCAGATGAAAGCCACCGGCGAGGCGCGGAGTCGGCACGAAAACCTGGATGCCGCGTTGCAGTGCCAGCTGCCGTACGTGCTGCTGCGGCGAGTCCGGATTGACCTTGATCCGCCGCGCATCACGCCAGGCAGCATGCTCAAACAAACGCTCAGCGGCCAGACGGGAATCTACGAAGTTGGGGATTCGATCGTGCGGCGGCAGGGGTGAGCGCGCGAGCAGCTGTTTGCGCAGGTTGTCCCAGACCCAGTCGCGGGCTTGTTGTTTGCTCGAAAAATCCATTTCCCGCATCCTACACGGCCCTGTAAGGAGATGGCATGGCCAACGCTTTAACGCAGCGTTACCCCGCGCTCGGCTTCGCCCGGTACCGCCGCTACTGGTTCGCTTCGTTCGCTTCCGTCGGCGCCACGCAGCTGATCATTCTGGGGCAGGGCTGGCTCATCTTCGAGCTCTCTGGGTCTGCGCTGCAACTCGGCGTGCTCGGTGCCGCCGCTGCCCTGCCAAACATCGCGATGACCCTCCTGGGTGGCGTGATTGCCGATCGATTAGACAAGCGCGTCATCATGATGTGCACCTCGTTGACGACCACGTTGCTCCTGACGTTGCTTGCCTGGCTGGACTATTCAGGCGCGGTGGCAGTCTGGCATGTGTTGGGCATTACAGCGCTCATCTCGCTGGTGACTGGTCTCGACTGGCCCGCGCGAGTGTCGATCTATCCGCAGCTGATTGACCGCAGCGCTTTCATGAGCGCGGTCGCGCTCAACTCTTTCATCTGGCAGGCAACGCGCATGGCTATGCCGGCGTTCGGCGGCCTGATCATTTATGCAGCGTCGGACACATGGCCGGTGTTTGCCCTGGGTGCCGTTGGCTTTTTTGTCATGTTTGTGGTTATCGCCGGCCTTCGAGTGAACCCACCGGAAACGGCAAGTCAATCGCCGCTCGAACAACTTTACGAGGGCATCAGATTTATCTGGGCGCAGCAGCTGTTCAAGTGGTTGCTTGGAATTACGTTCATCGGGATGTTTTTCTCGCAATCATACGTACAGATCATGCCGGTGTTCGTCGTGCTCCTCGGATCCGATGAAGCCGGTTTCGGCTATCTGCTCTCGGCGGGCGGCGTTGGTTCTGTAGTCGGAACTCTTCTCATCGGAGGCCATCAACAACATCGCAATCTGGGCGGCATCATGCTCGGCGGCGCGGCGTTGTCGATCCTCTGCCTGTTCGGATTCGCAGCGTTCGCCCGCGTCGGCGCATTCTATCCGGCACTCGGATGTGTTTTTCTCTCGGCGGTCTGCGCCTCGGTTTTCATGATCACATCGATGACCGTGTTGCAATTGACGGTACCCGATGCCCTTCGCGGAA
Organism: uncultured Gammaproteobacteria bacterium; assembly: GCA_965365885.1. GTDB lineage: Bacteria > Pseudomonadota > Gammaproteobacteria > Pseudomonadales > Azotimanducaceae > SZUA-309. The sequence goes on along the minus strand of CBDUDJ010000295.1, from coordinate 426 downwards.
GGGTAATGGGCATCCACACCATAGGTTACAGTCTGATACCGCTGGGGGGTCTGTTTCTGGGAGCTATCGCGGAGGCGATCGGTGCCAGTCTGGCTGTGGTGATCGGCTCGACGATCTACCTTGCCTTCCTCGCTTACGTCTATCTGCAGCGGGATGATATTCGGCAGCTCAATGGCCAGACGATTTTCAGCTCTACCTCTGATTTTGCGGAGGATTTAACGGAGGAGTTAACGGAGGATTCAGCAGAAGATGATGGGGCGGCCGAGAACGTTCCCGCGTAGAACGGCGGGTTTGTCTCAGGCACTTGCCTGATGGTTACGATCTCGCTCGAGTTCGAGCTGCTGATGCAGCACCTGCAGCGACTTGTTCTGCAACTCACGTTCCTTTTCGAGCTCGGCAAGTTTGCGCTGCTCGTTTTCCAGCAGG
>CBDUDJ010000294.1:0-4170 GCA_965365885.1 uncultured Gammaproteobacteria bacterium | reverse complement strand
TGGTAGCCTTGATGCCTGCTCAATCGTTCCATGACATGGACGACGCCAACCCGCCGGTCTGTATCGGACAGGTGGGTCAGCAGTATGCCCAGCAGCGTTGCACCGATCACGGGAACCGCGAATCTCTCCATGTAAGACAGGGTTTCGAACGATTCGCTGCCTTCACTCAACAGCCAACTGCCCAGAACGAAGTCGATGGAAGTGCGGAAAACGAGAATGACCATTCCCGAAAACAGTCCAGCCACCACCGCGAGAATTGCCATCTGGGGTAGAGCATCGACGTGCGCAAGTTGCCGCCGGAAAAAATCCGGCTTAATGTGTTTGAGCGCTTTCAGTGTCGACCCTCTGGTTTGAATTCGACCCGCGGTTTCGACTTTCTAGTATAAGCTTCACAATCCACTAAAAGGACCTGAGACACTGGCTTACCCCCAGCTAAAACAATCCAGCCGGCCGCAGATGCGGGTCGTTGCGCACCATCCGCTGCGGCGCTACCTGATGCTTGGCATGATCGGTCTCATTTGGGTTGCTGGAATGGCCGGAAGCTACTTGCTTGGCGAGTCGAAAGCAGGGCTGGACCGGACGTACATTGCCTCGCTCGAGACGATTAACCGGGCAAATGTCGCCCGCCTGGCGCAATTGAACGATTCTCTTGTGGATGCCGGGCTCAGAGGCGACGTCGACCGGCGGGCGGCCGAGGAATTGCGCTTAACCATCAAAGGGCTGCGTGATGAGGTTGCTGCTGTCACGGAGGAGGTGACGTTCTATAAAAGCCTGATGTCACCCTCCTCACTGGCCCGCGGGCTGCAGATTGCGGAGTTCGATGTGGCCGAAACGGTAGAAATAAATCAATTTACTTACCATCTATTGCTCACGCAGGTCGAATCGCGTCGAGATTGGATCCAGGGTGACATTCGCATCGAAGTTCGCGGCCGTCCGCAGAATGATCCTTCGGCTGCGGAACAAGTGCTATCGCTCACAGAAATTGCCGATCCAGGGTCCTATCCTTTGAAATTCCGGTTTCGTTACTTTCAGGACTTGTCGGGCGTGCTAACGTTACCACTGGAGTTTGAACCAGAACGCGTTGTCGTCACCGCCAAGCGACGGGGTGCGAACACCGGAGACCTCGAGCGAACGTTCGCATGGACTGCGTCGTTATGAGGCTCGAGGCAAACAAAGCAGTGACTTAAATTCGCGTGGATGGTGGATAAAAAGGTAGGTCTTCGATGGCAAAGAACAAAATGGAGAACAGCGTGACGCTGATTGCGGCGAATGCCGAGGTTTGCGGTGACATAAATTTCGAAAACCAGCTGTACATCAACGGTCATGTGCAGGGCAACATCGGTGCCAAGGATGGCAGTGAAGCCACAGTGGTTGTCAGTGAAGAAGGCTCGGTCACCGGTGAAATCCGGGTCCCGAATGTGGTCGTGAACGGCCGGGTGGAAGGCAATGTCTACGCGACAGCTCGCATGGAGCTTGCTGCAAAAGCCCAGGTCAAAGGCAACGTCTACTACAAGCTTATCGAGATGCAACTCGGGGCCATGGTCGACGGCCAACTGGTTCATGACGAGACGATCGGCGAAGAGACCGTCGAGGTGAATGTTCATCCCTTTCCGGCCGAGAGCGGCGCCGAATAGTCTGCGGACGAGGGCGCGGAGTAGCTTCTGCCTGCAAAGGCAACTTTGAGCCCGCAACTTGCCGCTCGGAACTCTTTATTCTGGTACTCTCAATCGCACGATGGAAACGAATATCGCACTGTCAGAACAAGCCGCGAACAAAGTGAGGCAACTCATGATCGCGGAAGGCAATGAGGCGTTGAAGCTCCGGGTATTCATTTCCGGAGGCGGTTGCAGCGGGTTTTCCTACGGCTTCACGTTTGATGAGGAAGTCGCAGACGATGATGCCGTAGTGGAACGAGGCGGGATCACGCTGCTGGTAGATTCTCTGAGTTATCAGTATCTGCTCGGTGCGGAAGTCGACTTCCGGGAAAACCTGCAGGGCGCGCAGTTCGTGGTAAATAATCCCAATGCTGCAGCCACCTGTGGCTGCGGCAATTCCTTCGCTATCTGATTCCTGGTCCGCTAACACCCGGCGCACGCGACCGCAAAGACACGTATCAAGCGGAATAGATCGCTCCAAGAACCCGCTCACCAGAGGCGCCGGTGACAGAACCGGCATTCCCGCTCAACCCCGCCAGACGTCGCTGTGCCAGCCAGGCGAAGGCCGCCGCTTCGATCATATCGCCGTCGTAACCGTGATCCTCTGCGGTATCCACCGGGATCGCGAGCAGCGCGCGCAGCCGGTCGAGGAGTAACGGGTTTGCCCGGCCGCCGCCACAGACGATCAATCTTTGCGTGCCGGCAGCCCAGTTGGCCATAGCGCCCTCGATGGAAACAGCCGTGAATTCGAGGAGTGTGCGTTGGACGTCCTGTGCGGGTTGCCCCAGCGGCATCTGTGCTTTCAGCCAGGCGAGGTTGTAGTACTCACGACCCGTACTTTTCGGCGGCGATCTGCGCAGATAAGGATCGCTGAGCAGTTGCTGCAGGAGTGGCTGGTCAACGCTGCCTTCTGCGGCCATCGCGCCGTCGGTATCGTATGGTTTGCCGGTTTTTACCTCACACCAGACGTCCATCAGCGCGTTGCCCGGACCCGTGTCGAAGCCGGTGATGTCGATGCTGGGGTCGGCCATGAGTGTGGTGAGATTGCTGATCCCACCGATATTCAATATTGCTCTGCTCTCATCGGCAAGACGGAAGAGGGCTTCATGAAACCTCGGAACGAGTGGTGCACCCTGGCCACCGGCCGTCATGTCGCGCCGGCGAAAGTCGCCAATTGTGGTGACACGTGTGACTTCGGCAATCATGTTGGGATCGCCAATCTGCCAGGTGAAGGGATGCGTTGCGTCCGGCCGATGACGGACTGTCTGGCCGTGGCTGCCAATGGCAGTGATGTCCGTCGGGGATAGATTGTGTGCTTTAAGGAATTCGAGGATGCCGTTGCCAATGAAATAACCCAGCTCGCGGTCAGTCTCGCCCAACTGGTCAAGATCGTCACTGCCGGGTTGCCCCAGGGCGAGCAGTTTATCGCGCAATGCGTCGGGAAATGCCAGGGTCTCACCAGCGATGAAGGCGATCCGGCTGCTCACATCCACGAGCGCGACATCAAGCCCATCCACGCTCGTGCCACTAATGACTCCAACGTAGAGCTGACGCTCAGTTTTTTCTGTGGTCACCGGGCAAGCGCAAGTTGGATCTGTTGCTTGTAGTTGTCTAGAAGTGAGATCAGGGGATGTGCCTGAGTATTGAAGGATTCGCGTTCCTGTGCTGGAACGGGCGTCGCATCCGGCAGTTTCACGGTCCGGGGATTCTTGTGGAAGCCGTTGACCAGAAATTCATAATGCAGGTGCGGTCCAGTCGCCCAACCTGTGGATCCGACGTAGCCTATAGTGGCTCCCTGGACAATTCGTTTGCCGCTGCGCACGCCCCGGGCAAACTTCGACAGGTGCAGATACTTCGTGACGAACTGCTCGCCGTGCTGCAGGACTACGTAGTTGCCGCTTGAGCTGTTTTTCGATGCAGTCACCACTTTGCCATCACCGGCTGCCAGAATGGGGGTCCCGCGTGGGGCGGCGTAGTCGATGCCGCGATGACAGCTTGAACGTCCAGGCGGCCTCGAGTCGTGATTGTAGTGCGGGCGCCAAGTCTCCACTCCAGAGACCCCCTCAAGCTGAGTTTTTCTGCAGCAGAGTGTTCTCTCGCACCATCGGTACTTGAATGGGAGAGTGCCACGAGCCCGCCAAGTCGATTGCTCCCACCACCCGCTACCGCTCGAATGCCACGGCTGCCGAATGAACCGAATTCAGCCGCAGCTGACCCCGCGATAGAACCATCGAGTCGTCCAGGCGTTGACAGCGCCACAATTCCCTGTGAACCATTCCCATGGAGCATGGACATCGACCCTCGAGCGATCTCGATCCGCTCAGCGAGATCGAGGTCCATTGTTGTGAGTGTCGCCTGACCATCCGCGAGGGTCGCGGGCACGCCGTCCACGAGAATCCGCACTCCCCTAATGCCAAAATTCGCCCTCGCCCCAGCACCCCTGATTGAGATCCTCGGCCCGAGAGCAGCATCCACACGATCCCTGACTACCACCCCGGGCAGGTACGCAAGAGCC
>CBDUDJ010000293.1:0-4173 GCA_965365885.1 uncultured Gammaproteobacteria bacterium | reverse complement strand
GACAGGATTTCCCAGTTGCCCCAGACCCATCAATCGACCGTCCCCGGGCTGCGTGATGATGTAGACGGCAATGGCAGAAATCGCTGCAACTCCGCCCGCGATCGCCAACACCCGACCCAGCCAGCGTCGTACCAGACCCCGCAACTGACACTCGGCGAAGGCGACAACGAAACAGAAAACCAACAGCGCACGCACGAACGTTGAGGCTACATCAGCCCAGGTAAACGGTGTGGACCAGAAACTGGTCGAAGCGAGGTAAACCAGGAGTGCTGCGATCAACCAGACGATCCGCAGTGAAAAAACGTCATTCCAGTGCTTGATGCTGAAGAGCATCGCGAGGGCGAGAAAGTAGGTGGCGTAACTTGCCGCGCTCTGCGAACTGAGCGTGAGGACGCTGACAAAACATAGAACGATCAGGACGGAGTTGACCTGAATCCGATCCCGGAAGAATTCGCTAGCCTGGCTCAAGTGGCGTCTCTATCTATGGCTTCTTGTCCGTATGAGGTTGGTGGGCCCACCAGGACTCGAACCTGGGACCAATGGATTATGAGTCCATTGCTCTAACCAACTGAGCTATAGGCCCAATCCGCAGCGGATTTTACCTGCAAATCGTGAGTTTGTGTCGACAAAGACCCGGCCGCACCTACGGCCGGGAGCCAACACTGCTGCGGCTCAGGATCGACCGTTTTCGGCCCACTCATCGAGGAAGCTGCGCAGATGTTCCGAACGGCTCGGATGGCGCAGCTTGCGCAGCGCTTTGGCTTCAATCTGCCGGATCCGCTCGCGCGTGACATCGAACTGCTTGCCGACTTCTTCGAGCGTGTGGTCGGTGTTCATATCGATCCCGAAGCGCATCCGCAGGACCTTGGCTTCGCGGGCCGTGAGGCCACCGAGCACGTCGCGGGTTGCTTCTTTCAAGCCTTCGCCCGTCGCCAGTTCCACCGGCGAACCGATGACCGGATCTTCGATGAAATCACCCAGATGGGAGTCTTCATCGTCGCCGATCGGCGTCTCCATGGAGATCGGCTCTTTGGCGATCTTGAGCACTCTACGGACCTTGTCTTCCGGCATCTCCATGCGCACGCCCAATTCCTCAGGCGTCGGTTCGCGGCCCATCTCCTGGAGCATCTGCCGGGATACCCGGTTCAGCTTGTTGATGGTCTCGATCATGTGCACCGGAATCCGGATGGTCCGTGCCTGATCCGCGATCGAACGCGTGATCGCCTGGCGAATCCACCAGGTGGCGTACGTGGAGAATTTGTAGCCGCGGCGGTATTCGAATTTATCCACCGCCTTCATCAGACCGATGTTGCCTTCCTGGATGAGATCCAGGAACTGCAGGCCGCGGTTCGTGTACTTCTTCGCAATCGAGATCACCAGCCGCAGGTTGGCCTCAACCATATCCTTCTTCGCGCGCCGTGCTTTTGCTTCGCCCAGCGACATGCGTCGGTTGATGTCTTTTATCTCAGTAACGGTTAAACCGGTTTCCGACGTCAGCACTTTCAGCTTCTTCTGCGCGCGGATGATCTCGTCTTTGTTTGCCTCCAGCGGCGAAGAATAGTTTTCTTTCTGCTTGATGAGTTTGTTGACCCAGCTGATGCTGATCTCTGAACCCACGTAGGACTTACGGAACACATCGCGCGGCACGCGGGAATTGCGCACGCAGACGTTCAGGATAACTCGCTCCTGACGCCGAAGCTTGTAGAGCCCGGTGCGAGCCATGTCCACCATCGCATCAAAGTGACGTGGAACCAGTTTGAACGGTGAAAACGCTTCGCCGAGCTTTACCAGCTGCGCCTGTGCTTCTTTGCTGCTTCGACCTTTTGCGGCAATGATCTTCTGCGTCTTGTTGTAAGCACGCTTGAGCGCTGTGAAGCGCCGCTTGGCCTCGATGGGATCAGGACCCTTGTCTTCTTCCTCATCGTCGTCGTCTTTCTTTACGTTTTGCGCACCCGGTTGCACTTGTGCGGCCTGGGGTACGTTGTCAGTAGGGTCGAGGTACCCCACCAGCAGATCTGCGAGTTTGGCTTCTTTGGTGACAGCGGCATACGTTTCCAGCAGGTATTCCGCCGGTCCCGGATAGTGCGCCAGAGCCGACAGCACATCGCGGATGCCTTCTTCGATACGTTTGGCGATGGCAATTTCGCCTTCGCGGGTCAACAGCTCGACCGTACCCATTTCGCGCATGTACATACGCACAGGATCGGTCGTGCGACCGGCTTCGGTTTCGACCGCGGCAAGTGCTGCTGCGGCTTCCTCAGCTGCGATCTCATCTGCTGTATTTTCTTCTGAGCTCAACAGATCATCTGGATCCGGTGCGGTTTCGTATACCGTGATGCCCATGTCGTTGATCATGCGGATGATGTCTTCAATCTGATCCGGATCTGAGATGTCGTCCGGCAGGTGGTCGTTTACTTCAGCGTAGGTGATGTATCCCTGCTCTTTCCCCTTTGCGATTAGTTCTTTGAGTCTTGATTGTCGCGCCTGTTCGATTTGCTTGCTCATAACACCTCGTTTATGACTCTTGATATCGGTCCGCCTGCCTGCCTGCATGGCCCACTACTACCCTGCGGTCAGACCAACCCGCAAGTATACCGTCTACATGGGGTCCAACAAAGCTTTTTCCAAGTAGATTGGACACTGTTTGTGAAGTCAGGAATTCCCCTCGCTGTGCCCGGGCTGCGTCCCATCGGGCTGCTGCCCGTCAGGTGCCTGGCCGCGTTTACGCGACCAGAATTCGCGCAATTTCTCCTGCGAAGGATTTTCCTTCATGTCCGCCAGCAGGCGCCGGCGGTCGCGCCGTGCGGCCAGATCGACATGCTGAGCCAGCCCCTCGCAGAACTCCTGCGTCATCGCCTCAGCGGCAAGCACAGTAGGCCGGGAGGCTAACTCGACGAGCAGCGGGTGGAGGCTCTCCCCGGCATAGCGACCAAGAATCTCACTGCGTCCAACACCCGGGTTCTTAACAATATAGTTGACTATTTCTGCGAATGGATCTTCGGGAGCCAGGGCTTCGATGGCTTGCGCCAGCGGCTCGGGTACCTCGTGCGCCAGTTCCGGCTGCTGCAGAACATAGTGCAGCAGCCGCCGGTTGAGATCCGACAGTTTCGCGCTGCTTGCGGTTTGTCCCGCGCTCTGGACAGATGCGCGTGGGCCGCCACGCGGTCGGCCGGCGGTCGTCACAGTGAATCCTGTCAGCGACTCCAGCCGCTGAGACATCAACTGTTTGAGGATGCCATCGGGTACACGCTCGATGTAGGGCAACGCAAGGCTGGCAAGCTTCGCCTGGCCGTCGAGCTGGCGCAGGTCCAGATTTTCCGCCAACCGCGCAAAGAGATATTCGATCGCCGGTGATGCCTCCTGTGCCCGCTGCAGAAACCGCTCCTTACCTTCCTTGCGCACCAGCGAGTCGGGATCCTCACCGTCAGGCAGAAACATGAAGTTCAACTGCCGTCCTTCGGTGAGCGTAGGTAAGGCATTGTCCAGCGCACGCCAGGCCGCCTGACGACCGGCGGCGTCGCCGTCGAAGCAGCAGATCACGGAGTCTGAGTAGCGATAGAGCTTGTGGAAGTGTTCTGCTGTCGCTGCAGTGCCGAGGCTCGCTACCGCGTTGGCAATCCCCGCCTGGGCAAGCGCGACGACGTCCATATAACCTTCGACCATCAGCAACTGGTCGATTCGACGCAGGGCTTTGCGCGCCTCGAAGAGGCCATAGAGCTCGCGACCCTTGTGAAATACCGGAGTTTCGGGGCTGTTGAGATACTTCGGACCCGCCTCCTGCGGCATCACCCGACCACCAAAGCCAATCACCCGGCCGCGAGTGTCGCGAATGGGAAACATGATGCGGCCGCGGAACCGGTCATAGACGTTGCCTTTGTCATTCCTGGTCAAGAGCCCGGCCTTCAGCAGATCCGCTTCGCTCGCCGTGCCGGCAAACGCCTCGCTCAGCGTGTGCCATTCATCCGGGGCATAGCCAATCCCGAAGTCCCGCGCAACCACGCCCGTCACCCCGCGACCTTTGAGGTATTCGACCGCGTCAGGACAATCGCGCAGCAGCGCACGATACGAACGCTCAGCCCGCGCAAGCAATTCGAAAAGATCGGTGTGGTCCTGCTGGGGTCGCCCGGTTGTCTCCCGCGGCACCTCGACGCCGACCAGACGCGCCAGCGTTTC
>CBDUDJ010000292.1:0-4177 GCA_965365885.1 uncultured Gammaproteobacteria bacterium | reverse complement strand
CATGAAATTGTTGACCTGGGCGCGAAACAGCAACTCGAGAGGATTAGGTTCGGTTTCGCCACTCCAGGGCCCCGCGACCGGCACATCTTTCGGCTTCGCCTCCAGGTCGTGGATGGCTTCGATCAGATCGACGCCGGACATGCCGTCGATACAGGCGTGATGAATTTTCGAGACGATCGCATAGCTGCCTTCAGGCAGGCCGGGAATCGCATCGAGTCCTTCGACCACGGTGAATTCCCACAGCGGTTTGCTGAGATCAAGCTGCCGGGAGTGCAATCTGGCAGCCTGAATGCACAGCTGCCGCCAGTCTCCAGGTTCGGGCAGGCGGATATGCCGCAGGTGATATTCGAGATCAAAATTCTTGTCCTCGATCCAATAGGGGTGGTCGAGGCTGAAGGGGACGTTGACGATCTTCTGCCGGAAACTGCGGGCCATGTGCAGCCGACTCTCAATGGCCCGCATTATGTCTTTGAAGCTTTGTTTGCCGCCTTTCGCCGTCGAAGGATCGTAGATCATGATGCCGCCGATATGCATCGGCGTTTTTGCCGTCTCCATATACAGAAACGACGCATCCATGCCAGTGAGTTGTTCCATTGCCCGCCCCCTGTTCGTCGCTGAACCTATCGCAAATGTCTATCGCGGCTGCAATAGCTGCTGAATAATCAATCAGCTTCACGAATTATCCGCTCAGGGCTCAGCCGCGACAAGCGTTATACCTGCAATCAGACATGTTGCTCACATGCGGCCAACGGCCTTTTATGATGGTAGGATCGGACGCGACAGCGCCGATTTGGGGAAAAATATGTGGTTTTTGAAAGCATTGGGATATCTGCTCGGGAGTATTGTGCTGCTGGTGGCCGTGGTGCTCATCGGGGCCCGATTCGCAGACGGACCCGTGGAAATTATCGCCGGTGGCGAATTCTCCTCCGGCACCGCCTACACCGGTGCTGAACCGGACTGGGCATTCGTCCGGCCGATGGTTACGGTGGAGTTCCAGCTGATGGAGCCGGCGCGTTCACGTACCACCTGGATCCTCGAGCACGAAGGCAAGATCTACATCCCCTGCGGCTACATGAACAGTACCTGGGGCAAAATCTGGAAGCAGTGGCCGGTCGAGGCCGAAAAGGATGGCCGGGCAATTCTACGTATCAACGGCCAGCTCTATGACCGCCAGCTCGTACGCGTGCAGGCCGGACCCGAGATTGCCGCGCTCACAGCGCAGATTGCCGAGAAATACAAGGTTCCGGCAACTCCGGCGGCGGTTACCTCGGGTGATTTATGGCTCTTCCAGCTTGCCCCGGCGGGCTGAACGCGCCATGAGTGACGTCGACTGGCGAGTCCGCGGATCGGCATACGATCGGCCCGAGCCGTCTTTCGAAGAAGACCTCGCACTCGTCGGCCATGGCACGCCGAGCGGTGAACTCCTGCGCCGCTACTGGCATCCCATCGCAGTCGCGGCTGACGTGGCAGATCTACCCCTGGAGCTGAGCGTGCTTGGTGAGAAGCTCGTGCTGTTCCGCACGCCAGCTGGTGAATTCGGTCTCGTCTATCCGCGCTGCATACATCGCGGCACTGAACTCATTTATGGCCGTGTCGAAGAGCGTGGCATTCGTTGTTGCTATCATGGCTGGCTGTTCGACACTCAGGGACATTGCCTGGAACGGCCGTGTGAACCGGCAGACAAACAGATTCCGCCGTCACATTATCGGCAACCCTGGTATCCGGTCCGACAACGCTACGGCCTGGTGTTCGCCTACCTCGGACCACCGGATCTGGAACCCATACTACCCGTCTATGACATACTCGAAGATGTCCCCGAGGGCTTCGAGCTCATCGCAGATGGCACGAGCATCGGCTCCGGCGGGCCTGTAATCATGCCGTGCAACTGGTTCCAGACCCACGAGAATGTCATGGACCCACTGCACGTCTTCGTTCTGCACTCGAATTTCAGCTCGCAGCAATTCGGCGAGCTCATGGCGATCCGTCCGGAGATAGAATTCGAGGCGACGCAACACGGTGTCATCTCGCATCAGTACCGCAAGTTTCCCGATGGTCGCGTTCTCGATCGAGTGACCGAAGTTATTCAACCCACTCTACGGATTGTCGCTGACCCCACACTCAACCGATTTGGTCCGGCCGACAATATATCGTGGACGTTGCCTATCGACGACACCAACACAAGAATCTTCACCGCGATGAAATGGCCGAAGGGCGAGGCGTTCCTGCTCAGCACGCCACGCCCGATGTACGGCGGGAAAACCTGGTTTGAACTCGACGAACAGGGGCATCAACGCTTCCCGGGTGACTACGAGGCACAAGTCAGCCAGGGCGATATCACATGGCACTCCGAGGAACATCTGGCAACGAGCGACAAAGGAATCGGGCTTTTCCGCCGGCAATTCCGTGCGGCGGTCGACTCGGTTGCTCTCGGCGAAGATCCCCCCGGCATCCTGCGCGACGACGATAGTCCGGTGAGCGTAAGGGCTGGAAATTTTCTGCCCGAACTATCTGAGTCGTAGTCGCTGCAGATTACCCGCCAGCCGTAACGGCGCGCGCCGCCGCAGTTTTAAAGCCCGTGTATTTTGGTTGGTCGATCGCAATCTGATTGACGACCGTGGCACGAAGGTGCGCAATCAGCTCCTCGTTGGTCAGTGACATGCTGCCTTCCCGCAGCGCGCGCACCAGCCGCCAGCGCAATGTAGAGAGGTCTTCGTCACTCGCAAACAACTGCTGAAGCCTGGTTAACTCGTTGTCCCGGTGTGCATCCCCCAACGCAAGTTCGCGCAGGATAATATCGAGGGAATTTCCCGCAACCCGGGAAAGAAATTGCGTGCGGCCACTCGTTTCAGCCATCACATCCTCCCGCAGAAAGTCGCGCACGCTGATGAGAAGCTCATCGGCACGGGGCATGTCATCGCTACTGGTCAGATCTTGCGGCTCGATCAGTTCAACCGGTCCGGGAATCAACAGATTTACACAGTCGACCTGGCATTCGGAGGATCGACGACCGATAGCCGGCCGCTCTACGGTCTGATCCGGACCGGACCGGTAGTGCTCCGCCATCCCCAGGCAACCCACCGCCCACCAGAAGGAACCGAACACTTCCCAGAATTTGACGTGCTCAGCGTCCACCTTCCGACCGGTCACCGACTCATACCCGGCAAACAGATCCTCATACTCACCAAACCCGCCAACGGGGCGTTCGGTGACCCCGAAGCGCCAGGAATTCGTGCAGATCCAACCCAGGTCCCGCATGGGATCTCCGATATGCGCGATCTCCCAATCGAGCACTGCGTTGATCCCCTTGTCATCTACCATGAAGTTGCCGTTGCGAAAGTCGTTGTGCACGAGGCTGAAATCAATTTCTGCTGGTAGATGATCCATGAGCCAGCTTCCTGCGTAGTCGATCATCGGTTGTGGTGCTGCCAGCAGGCGATAGCGTTCCCAGGTCTGCTCTACGAAGGACTGTGGTGGTGAAGTCTCGAGTAGATCACGTAAGCCGGTCGCATCCAGATCAATAGAGTGGATGAGCGCCATGATCCGGCCGCACTCGAACGCAAGCTTGTTGCGAACGTCCGCCAAATCCGGAGACCGCGCGATGCGCGCACCGAGCGCTTCACCATCGAGCCATTGCATGACGAAGCCTTCGCCCAGATCATCGGCGCTCTGCAACACGTAATACACTTCAGGTTCCGGCACACCAACGGCCCGGGCACTGGCCATCAGCAGCGCTTCAGTTGCAAGACCCGGAGCAATGCGTACTTCGTTCGCAACCACGACACCGCCCGGCGCACGACGCATGCACAACGGCCGTTCCCCGCTGCTCGACTCAATGGTCAGGCGATAGGTTTCCTGGCTCGCCCCGCCCGACAGGCGTTCTGCTCCCACCAGCCCCAGACAACCCGGAATTTCACGGGTCAGCACATTCGCGAGCTTGCTCTCGAAATCCGCCTGAACTCCCATGATCGCTGCCTTCTCCCGCCGGACTCTACGCTTCCTTTACGCCTTTCGGCGCACGCTGTGACATGAAGCCGAACATGTAACCCGCGACGCGGCGCAACTGGATTTCCTCTGCACCTTCAGTAATCCGGTAACGCCGGTGATGACGATAGATGTGCTCGAAGGGTTTGTGGCGCGAGTAGCCAAGTCCGCCATGCACCTGCATGGCCTGATCCGC
>CBDUDJ010000291.1:0-4190 GCA_965365885.1 uncultured Gammaproteobacteria bacterium | reverse complement strand
ACGAGGAGCTTGAAGGGTTTGTGCAGTTGATTAATCTGGTCGAGATTGAATGGGACCGTAATCCCTATGTCTCGAACATGCTCGCCAGCATGTTGCTCGACCCCGCTGGTGACGAGTTCGACCGCTTGCTGCTGGGCGAGATGCTGCGGCGCTCCGGCACTGGCTCAGACTATGCGAATTTTTCTCGGTCTCTCTTGCAGATTGACAGCCGAGAACTTGCAAAGCAGATTCGCGTACCAACTCTGGTGATTCAGGCCAGGCATGACGCCATGGTCGGCTTGGAGGCGGCGCGCCGTCTTGCCGCTCTTGTGCCGGATGTAAAGTTGGAGATCGTCGAGGGTGGTCATATGGCCAGCAGCGGCAGTTCGCCCGACGGGCGCCGACGAATGCTGGACTTCGTCGAGATGGCACCGTGACGTAATTGGTAAAAAACAGGCGATGAAACAAGCACCCCAGGCCGCTGCAGATCGACCGTCTCTCGAAAACCTTGTCGAATCCGGCCTGGTTGAGCTCGAAAGCCTGCATCCAGGTGGCCTGGCACTCACTAGTGAGTTTGCGTCTCTGTGCAATATCGCTGCTGGAACGAGCGTGCTCGACGTTGCCTGTGGCACCGGAGAAACTGCCTGCTACCTCGCGGAGAGTTTTGCAGCCCAGGTGTGTGGCTTGGATCATTCGAGCGACCTGCTGGAGCGTGCTCGCGCTAAGAGTGCTGCGAGAGATTTGAAAGTCGACTTCCGGCAAGGGGACGCGGCAGCACTGCCGTTCCCGGATGCCGAGTTCGATGTCGCAATCTGTGAGTGTACCCTGTGCTTGCTCGACAAGAATGCTGTGCTGCAAGAGATGGCTCGCGTCGTCCGTCCAGGCGGGTACGTTGCAATTCATGATCTTTTCTGGGAGGGAAACGCTCCTGACAAACTCAAAGAAGCGCTGGTCGAGAATGAAGGGGAGGAACCGGAGACTCTTCAGGGGTGGCGGCAGCTTTTCACTGGCGCTGGTCTGATCAATATCCGTGTCGTTGACAAGTCTGACGTCAAGGCGCGCTGGATGCGTGACAACCGTAAACAACTGGGTATTTCTGGTCAGCTTAGACTGGGAATGTACGTGCTTCGGCGCTGGTGGTTCAGCGGCTTGTGGGCGATTCTTCGCTCTGAGCGCATATTTTCAAGCACTCATCTCGGATACTGCATCGTGGTCAGTGAAAAACCATGATCAATGGTTACGCTCGTCGGTAGTCCCGATTACTGGTTTGTTGAGTTGGTTACATGGCTGTTGCAGCAATTTACGAAAAGAGAATCAGGCTTCTCATGCGACCGGAGGCCTACCCGCACCAGGTTTCATCGATCGAACTCGTAGAGACACACTTATCGTGGGTCCTGTTGACCGGTCATGACGCGTACAAGATTAAGAAGCCAGTACACCTCGATTTCGTCGATTTCAGCACTTTAGAAAAACGTAAACATTTCTGTGAGGAGGAGTTGCGATGTAATCGTGCCTTCACTCCCGAGTTGTACCTTGGTGTCGTGCCCATTGTCGAAACCGAGGATGGTCAACTGAAGATGGGTGGTGAAGGCCAGATCGTCGAGTGGGCAGTGCACATGTTGCAGTTTGCGCAGACTGATCAGGCGGATCGACTGTTGGCAGACAACGCGCTGACGCGCGACGAAATGATGGATTTTGGGATCGCGCTGGCTAAGCAACACGACAGACTGTTGCCTGCTCGAAATGTAGACCAGACTGGACCGCTCAAGTCCAACTTCGATACCTTGCGCTCGCTGCAAAACACGAAGGAATACCGGTCGATCCTGAGTCGGCTTGAAGCGAAAATGTTCGAAGACGTTAAAAACATCGAGGCGTTGATGACAAAACGTTTCGAAACGGGTTTTGTGCGTGAGTGTCACGGCGATTTACACCTTTCCAACCTGGTGCGTACGCCAAATGGCATTCGAGCATTTGATTGCCTGGAATTTGATGCAAAACTCAGAAACATCGACGTTTGGTGCGATATCGGCTTTCTTTACATGGATTGTGCGGTCAGAGATCGCGACGATCTTGGCTACGTGTTCGTAGACGGCTACCTGGATCACACGGGTGACTACGAAGGCCTGACGTTGCTTCCCCTGTTCGCCCGCTATCGATCGATGGTTCGGGCCAAGGTGGCTGCCCTTCGGCTTGAGCAATCGCCGCAGGATGCCGCCTCTGCTGCCAAATTGAAGACCCATATCGAGTGGACTGAACGCCACGGCACTCGCTCGACGGGTAGATTGATCATGATGTGCGGGCTGTCCGGATCCGGTAAGTCGCACTGGGCTGCTCGATTGGTACCTGAACTCCGGGCGCTTCGTTTGCGTTCCGATGTTCTTCGCAAGCGGTCCCTGGGGACAGGTGTGAGATACGGTATCGCCGAAGGTTTGTATTCACCTGCTCAATCTGATCTCGTTTACAGCAAACTTGCCGGGATTACCGCCCGATTGCTGAGCAGCGGTGAGAATGTGATTGTCGACGCAGCGAACCTGCAACTCAGCCAGCGCCAGGAATTTTATAGCGCCGCGAAGACGACCGGTGCGATTTGTACCTTGGTGCAGCTGACAGCACCGATTACGATCCTGAGGGAGCGTATCGAGAATCGCAAACGTGAAGGTGGTGATCCATCCGACGCCGATATCAACGTTCTCCAATGGCAGTGCACACGCGAGGAGTTGCCCACCACAGCCGAACCCCTGCTCACGATCGATACCCGGGATCTCACCATTCAAGAACTACTCAACCAGATCTCCCATTATTGAACGCGAGTATCGTCGAGTGTTCAGCTTTTTGATGTATAAATTCCATTACTCATAGCTCCAAAATTGTGCGGAAACTCCCTATTGCTATGCGTAGCTCTTTTAAGGTACAAGTTAACCGTGCGTAAGAGATTAAACGATCGAAGACTGTGTCGAATTGCGACGTAACAGGAGTGGAAAAAGGGATCAGTTTCAGAATTTACAAGGACGCAGGGGTGGAACTCATACGTAAGCAATAACTTCCACCTGATGTTTGGAGGCGTAAGATGAAACTAAGAGTAAAGAGAGCGATTCTAATTGCGATCGCCGGACTGTTTGGAGGGACCGCACCAGTAATTGCATTTGCGGATGGAGCGGGGAACGGCATGATCGGTAGCCCCCATGATTTTTCAGGTTCAGACTGGAATTTTCGTGACGAAATATGTCGAGTCTGCCATGTACCCCATGACCATAATCGAAACTACGAACTCTTTTCCGGTGGTTTGTTATGGAACCACCAGTTGAGTTCTGCCACCTATCAGATGTATGCCGAAGAAGGCGCCATGAATGACAACTTTGCAAGTTTCATCGATGGAGCCTATGACAACGAACCGACAGGGAGCGCAAAACTGTGTCTGGGTTGCCACGACGGCACTATTGGCATCGATCAGTTCGACCGAAACAGTGGCGCTTCTGGCTCGAGTTCAGGTGACGCGACAGTGTTTATCGGTGAATTCGGTGGTGGTGGCTTCCAGGTACCTGGAGCAGACATCCCGATGATTGGATCTGATCTGAATCTGACCGGCACGCACCCGATCTCTATAGTGTATGACGAGGTTGCAGATTCCGGTTTGCATCCCCGGACCAATACGATGGGTACAAGCGGGACCATCGACGATGTGCTCGATCAAACACCCAGCGGTCCGAAAGTGATGTGCGCGTCGTGCCACGATGTTCACGATAGTGTGGGAGAGGCGGTGCCCGGTACGCATCTGCTGAGAGTATCAACCAAGACCCCGGCCTCCGGGTTGTGCCTGACCTGTCACAATAAGTAGGCTGCTGGATCGTCAGCTTCCACTCGCGTTTTGAAAAAAGCGAGTGTGACCCTTACGGACCTTTTGGCGATCGCAACATGGCACCGACTTCACATTTCAGACAACGGGTCGTGGCTGTTTTCTGCCTCTTGCTGGCATCAGTTGGAATTCGCGCAGCGGAAATAACCATTCCCGAGGGGGAGGGCTGTGTAGATTCGTGCCATACGATCTTGCAGGGCGATCTTCACGTGCTCGAAACCCCGAGTATCCTTGATACAGGCTGTGGCGATTGTCATCGATCTACACTGCCCGGCAACCATGAATTTTCATTTGCCGCGGTAGGCGGTGATCTCTGTACTGGATGTCATGACAAGCTCACGCAAGGCAGTCATGTGCA
>CBDUDJ010000290.1:0-4201 GCA_965365885.1 uncultured Gammaproteobacteria bacterium | reverse complement strand
GGAGGTAGTCCGCGGCGAGGCAACCAGTATTGAGACGATCGCGACGGTGATGCGGCTTGGCAAGCAAATGCGCAAAGTGGCGGTGCTGTCCGGCAACGCGCCTGGCTTCATCGGCAACCGCATGCTGGGTCAATACACCCGTCAGGCGGGCGAAATTATTCTCCAGGGTGCTACGCCCTACCAGGTGGACAGTGTCATGAACGCCTTTGGCATGCCGATGGGACCGTTTCAGATGAACGATCTGGTGGGTCTGGATCTGGGGTGGCGTGCACGCAAACTTGCGGGGGTCGCTGCAGGAGATGTGCCGATCACCGCGCGGGTCGCAGACAAGCTGTGTGACCGCGAACGCTTCGGTCAGAAAACCGCACGCGGCTTTTATATCTACCCCGAAGGCAGCCGCGCCGGGCAACCCGATCCCGAAGTGATTGCCCTGGTGGAAGAGACGTCTGCTGAACTGGGTATCGAGCGGCACGAAATCGATGATGATGAGGTGCTCAAGCGCTGCCTTTATCCGCTGATCAATGAAGGTGCGCGGATTCTCGACGCCGGCATCGCGCTGCGGCCCTGCGACATCGACATCGTCTACATCAACGGTTACGGCTTTCCTGAGGTCACCGGGGGCCCGATGTTCTGGGCAGATCAGCAGGGGCTGGACAACGTTCTGGCCGACATCAATCGCTTCAAGGAAATCTATGGTGGCGACGCCTGGGAACCGGCGCCATTGCTGGAGCGGCTGGTTGCCGAAGGCAAAGGATTCGCAAGCCTCCAGGGTTAGTGCACTGGAGCGGGCCCCGTGAGCTCAATGGTGATGACCATGGGGCCCGTGGGCGTGACCGTGACTGATTTCTTCCGTGGTGGCTTCGCGCACGTCGACCACCTCGATATCGAATGTGAGGGTGCGTCCGGCGAGCGGGTGGTTGAGATCGACGTCGACCATCTTCACGCCCACCTTTACGACCATGACCGAACGCACGCCTTCTTCGCTGCGCAATTGCGTGATAAGGCCGGGGCGCAGGCGCTTGGGATCGGCGAAGTACTTCTTTGAGATCCGCTGTAGCGCATCCTCGCGGCGCGGTCCGTAGGCTTCTGCCGGGTCCAGTGTGATCGAGAAGCGCTCACCCGCGACGCGGCCGGCGAGCGCTTGTTCCACGCCTCGCATGACATTGTGGTGGCCGTGCAGTATGGACGATGGCTGACCGTCGCGGGTTGATTCGAGCTCAGCTTGATCTTCGTCAATGAGCACGTAGTGAAAATCGACGATCGTGTTCTTTGTGACCTGCACCGTCCTGCCATCCCTGTTGCCCGGGGCAAGCATATCGGCTGCGAGCATGGAATGGCCAGCCGCCCTGGGTACAGGCAGAATCGTGTCGACGGAGGGTAGTGTAGATAGCACCGTGTTCGACTCTCTGGCCGGCATTTGTTAAAAAAGACCGCTTGGGTGGAGGGTTTACAGATATGAGCATGCTGCCGACATCGGTGACGATCACCGACGATACGATGCGCGAAGGCTTACAGATAGAAAGTGCGGACATTCCGGTCTCCGCGAAGCTCAGATTACTCGACGCGCTGGGTGAGACGGGAGCAAAGGTGATTTCGATTGGCTCGTTTGCACATCCGAAATGGACGCCGTCGATGGCCTGCATCGATGAGATTGCGGAGCAGTTCGTGCCAAAAGCCGGCGTGGAATACACGGCTGCCGTGTTCAACAAAAAGGGCTTTGATCGAGCCGACCAGTACTTTCCGAAGATCAATGTTCGCCGCAAGCGCTTTGGCACGCATGTGGAACTCTGCGATACGTTTGCCAGGCGCAACTACAACAGGACACAGGCACAACAGATTGCCGGTATGGAGGCCACGATCACAGCCGCAAGGGAGGCTGGCGTGGAGCACGGTGCAGTAGCGATCGGCAATCCTTTTGGGTCCAACTATGAAGGGCCTTTCTCGCTTGATGCGCGCATGGAGCTTATCGGCCTGATGGTCGATTGCTGGCACGCCGCAGGCTTCGAAGTGAAACGGTGTTCGTTCCTCGAAGCGATGGGCTGGAACCTGCCGCATCAGGTTCGCGAAACGCTGCAAGAGATCCGCGAACGCTGGCCGGAGATCACCGCCTTCCACTGTCATCTGCACAACTCCCGGGGTGTGACGATCGCCAGTTACTACGAAGCGCTGCAACTCGGCGTCACGGAATTCGATACTTCCATCGGCGGTATGGGCGGTTGTCCGTACTGCGGCAACGGCCGCGCCGCGGGGCATGTGCCGACAGAGGACTTCGTCGATCTGTGCCACGAGATGGGGATCGAGACGGGCTACGATCTCGACAAGCTGATTGAGGCGGCTGCGATCGCAGAAGAAGTCGTCGGCCACCCGCTGTGGGGGCACGTATCGAAAACCGGTCCACGACCGCGTAGCGGGCACCTCTATCCGGCGGATATGCCGTTCGTCGAAACGCTTGAAGAAGCCGCCCACTTCCGTAACGGCCCGCAAGTCTACGAAAATCAACTCTCGCCCTGGCGCGAGGGGGATGCCCTCACGGGTTAGAAAACTGTCAGAAATTGCGAGAACCAAGGTAGGAAACGATGCCGGAACTTGAGTCGAAGCTCGATACCCGCAGTGAGGAATATCAGCAAAACCGGGCAGACATGCTCGAAATGCTCGGTACGCTCGATGAGTTGTATGCCGAAGCGGCCGAAGGCGGCGGTGAGGAAGCCATGGCGCGCTTGCGCTCGCGCGGCAAGATGCCGATCCGGGAGCGGATCAGCCTGGTACTCGATCGAGATTCGCCCTTTCTGGAGATCAGTCCGCTCGCAGCCTGGTATTCGAACTTCAACGTCGGCTCTGGCTTCGTGGTGGGAATCGGTGTCATCGAAGGCACTGAATGTCTGATCCTCGGTCACGATCCTTCAGTGCGTGCGGGCGCATTCAACCAGTTCAACTCGAAAAAACTGATGCGCGGGCTCGAGATCGCCAGGGAAAACCGGCTGCCCTACGTGCAGTTTGTCGAATCCGCCGGGGCGGACCTGCGAGGCGAAGGCGGCGGTGACCCGGAGGCCGCCATGCGCCGCGAGGGTGGGCATTTCGGAGAATCGGGCCGCCTGTTCTATGAGATCACGGAATTGTCAAAGATGCGCATCCCGACAATCTCCGTGGTCTTCGGCGCTTCAACTGCTGGTGGTGCCTATCAGCCGGGCATGAGCGACTACAACATCTTCATCAAGGGTCAGTCGAAAGTGTTTCTCGGCGGACCACCCCTGGTCAAAATGGCAACCGGTGAAGACGCGGACGAAGAAAGCCTTGGCGGTGCGCAGATGCACACGACTGTTTCCGGGCTTGGCGACTACCTCGCAGAAGACGAGCGAGACGGTATTCGCATGTGCCGGGAAGTCATATCCCACCTCAACTGGCGTAAGAAAGGTCCGGGTCCGAGCCTTTCGATCGATGAGCCGGTGCATGACCCCGAAGAGCTGCTGGGGATCGTCTCAAAAGACCTGCGTGCACCGTTCGATATGCGCGAGGTCATTGCCAGAATCGTCGACGGCTCGCGTTTCGAAGATTTCAAACCAGTCTATGGTCCGACACTAGTTTGCGGCTGGGCGTCCATCCACGGTTTTCCCGTTGGCATACTCGGCAATAACGGTGCGCTGTTTTCCGAATCTTCCGAGAAGGCTGCGCAGTTCATTCAGCTGTGCAATCAGATCGACGTGCCACTGCTGTTCCTGCACAACATCACGGGTTACATCGTCGGTACTGACTTTGAACAGGGCGGGATAACCAAAAACGGTTCTAAGATGATCAACGCGGTGTCGAACTCGACGGTGCCGCATCTGACAGTGATTGTTGGCGCCTCCTACGGTGCTGGAAACTATGGCATGAGTGGGCGGGCGTTCGGTACGAGATTTACGTTCATCTGGCCGACAGCAAAGATCGCCGTCATGGGTCCCAAGCAGATGGCTGGAGTCATGTCGATCGTGCAGCGTGCCGCGGCAGAGCGTCGCGGTCTCGAGTTCGATGAAGAGGCCGATCGTGAACGCGCTGGTATAGCCGAACACTGGGCGGAAGAACGCTCGAAGGGACTCTTTGCAACTTCCCGGGTTTCTGACGACGGCATGATCGATCCGCGCGACACACGCACCGCGCTTGGCATCGCGCTGTCCGCCTGTCACAACGATGCGGTTCAAGGTACCAAGGAGTTCGGCACATGGCG
>CBDUDJ010000289.1:0-4202 GCA_965365885.1 uncultured Gammaproteobacteria bacterium | reverse complement strand
GTGCTGCAGGTACTCGGCTTCAGCATCTCCGGGGTGCTTGCATTCGGGGGTATTGGCGGGATTGCCATTGGCTTCGCTGCCAGGGATCTGCTGGCAAATTTCTTTGGCGCTATCATGATTTTTCTCGACCGCCCATTCTCGGTTGGTGACTGGATTCGCTCACCCGACCAGGAAATCGAGGGCACTGTCGAAGAGATTGGTTGGCGGCTCACTCGGATCCGCACCTTCGATGCCCGACCGTTGTTTGTACCGAATGCGACGTTTGCGAGCCTCACTGTCGAAAACCCCTCGCGAATGTTGAACCGGCGAATCCACGAGACGATCGGCGTGCGTTACGATGACATCGGTGTTCTGCCGAAAATCGTCGACGACGTGGAAACCATGTTGCGCGAGCACCCGGCCATCGATCAGGCCAAGACTCTGATGGTCAACTTCGTGGAGTTTGGCCCCTCTTCTCTGGATTTCTTCATCTACACGTTCACCAAAACCACGGTATGGACCGAGTTTCATGTAATCAAGCAGGATGTACTGTTAAAGATCGCGGATATCATCACCGGTCATGGTGCAGAAATTGCTTTCCCCACGAGTACTGTCTTACTCGACCGGCCGGAAAATTGAGCGATCTACCTGCAGATGTCCCGGCGGATGCGCTGGCAGCGCGAGCGAATGCAGATCTGCTGGTTTCCGCCGCCGCGGTTGAGAAGGCGATCGATCAGGTTGCGATAAAACTGAAGATCGCATTGTTTGCCGAAAACCCGATCCTGATTTGCGTATTGAACGGTGGATTGCCCTACACGGCCGCGCTGCTCAAGCGCCTGGAGATGCCGCTCGAGTTGACGTACGTGCATGCCGGACGTTACGGCAAGTCGCTTCGCGGTAGCGAGATTGAGTTCCACGCGAAACCAGCGATGGCATTGAGTGGGCGCCATGTCGTGTTCGTCGACGACATTCTCGATCAGGGCCACACACTGGCAGCGTTGTGCGCCTGGGCGAGCGAAGAGGGCGCCACAGCGGTGACCACGACTGTCCTGGTTGATAAGCAGATCAAGGCAACACGGCCGATTGTTGCTGATTTCGCAGCGCTCGAGTGCCCTGACCGCTATCTCTTTGGTTGCGGAATGGACTATCGGGGATATTGGCGCAACCTGCCTGAGATCTACGCGATTTCGGCAGCACTCCAAGCGCAGGCCACAGACTGAAATGGCACGCATAGGTCTTATCGTCGGCTCTGCTGATCTGCCCTGGACGGTTTCCTGGGAGCATATCGGCAACACTCAAACAGAGTTTGGGGAAGCCTCCGCACAGGCGGAACTCGCCCAGGCGGGAGATTGTGAAGTAGTCAGACTTGCACGTCATGGGATGCCGCACGCGATTGCGCCGCACGCGGTGAACTATCGAGCAAATCTGAGCCTTCTGCAGTCACTGGGTGCGCAGGCGGTCATCGCGCTCAACACTGTGGGCGGCATCAGTTCTGCTGCAACCACGGGTGCAATTGTGCTACCCGATCAGATCATCGACTACACCTGGGGGCGGCCGCAATCTTTCAGCGCGGATGATGCTGTACGCCATATCGATTTCAGCCAGCCCTACGATGCAGAATTGCGCAAGCAACTACTCGCCGCAGCAGAGCTTGCATCGCTGCCGGTCATTGCTGGGGGTGTAATGGGGGTTACCCAAGGGCCGCGCTTAGAGAGCGTTGCTGAAATTGCCAGGATGCGTCGCGACACATGCGCGATTGTCGGGATGACAGGGATGCCGGAAGCAGCGCTTGCGCGAGAACTCGAAATTCCGTATGCGAGCTTGTCACTTGTGGTCAATCCCGCGGCCGGTCATGCCGGGGAGAGTGTCGATCTGGCATCCATCGCTGCCGTTGCGAAGCAGGGGATGTCCTCAGTCGCTCAGATTCTCTGGATCTTCCTCACTGAGGTGTTCGAAGGCATCGAGTAATGCGGCCGGCTTCTCTGCCGGATCGATTCGTACAACGATGCCGAGTTTTGGATGATCAAGGTAGTGAATTTTCTCGCTGCGCATGCGGCGACTTTCGTTGAGGAGCATGTAACCGTATGGATCCAGCTGCCGTGCCGGTGGGCTTGCGATGCTGCCGTCGGCGCGGAGAACGAATTCAATTGGCTCGAGGCCCAGGCCCGGTGCATGGTAGAAAAGAGTTGCCTGGAAGTGCAGATACCGCCCCAGAGTGGCAGCGACCGTGCCGTTAATTTCCCACGAGTTGGAGAATCTTTCACCGCCCTGAATGAGGATAGGCTGAGGTGTTTCGCGGGAGGGTACGGCCTGCAACCACCTGCCGTGATGGAGAATGCGGCCGATGCCATTTTTTTGCACGATGTAGGCTTCGCGATCAAGCAGGTGAGTATCCTCCGGCAACCAGCGGTCTCGGCGTTCATGCATTTCTGCTTCGAAGCGGGCTGCCTGAGCCATCACGTCGAGCAGCGGATGCGGTTCGAGTATCGGAAATATTTCTGGCGGCGGTCGGCCTTCGAGCGCAGCTGAGTTGGCAGCGAGTAATTCGCTATCGGCTGCGCCGGCCGCTACCGCCGCAACATCGCTCGCATCGGCTGGCAACTCGGCTGCTCGATCCGCGGCGACGGGCAACTGCGCATTGAGCGCATCAAACAACAGCATTTCTGCGTACTCGAAGTGATTGGTCGCAGCTGTAGATATCGAATATTTCAATGTCGGGAAAACAAGGCAGAGTTTCGTCTGCTGATCGAGGTCGTAATAACTCTCAAAGCCTTCATCACCCGGGCGCTGTGCAGTTACGTTGAGGGGTAGTGTCTGGAGAGTATGCAGGGTCAGCGCTTCTGCGTTGTCGTAGTCCATGACTTCGCTGCGTTCGAAGACAAAAAATTCGATTTCGTACCAGTCGTTCTTCAAGAAATCTTCGATTTCTTCACGAGCCTGCACGGGAGTCGTAAGCAGTAAAAGGACAGTCGCAGCAGTGGCTGGGATTGTTGAGGATTTCATGCGTTAGCTGCTATGTCTGGACGACCTTCCGGTGCGAGTTGCTCGAGTAGTTCATTGGCAAACGACAGACGGGCATCGAAGTTCTTCAGTGGCCGATTCACGCGCAGTAACGTTGCCCCATCGAGTTTGTAGGTGCTACTTTCGCGTTGCACGAGCGTAACAACGGCCAACGGATTCACCTGAGTCTGCTGACTGAATTCGATACGGCCGCCTTTTTCGCCCAGATCCAGTCGCAGGATACCGAGAACTTCGAGCTTCAATTTCAGTTCAGTTACGCTGAAAAGATGTCGCAGTGGCAGCGGTAAATTACCAAAGCGATCGATCATCTCGGCGAAAAGGTCGCTGAGTTCTTCGCTGTTTGCAGCGTTCGCGATTCGCTTGTAGAGAATCAGCCGACCGTGCACATCGGGCAGATAGTCCTCCGGAATCAGTGTGCTGGTATGCAGATTGACTTCCTGGCTTATGGGTTCAAGAGGCGTGTCCATATTTGGCGTTTTACCATCCTGAATTGCCTTGACCGCGCGATCGAGCATCTGCATGTACAGCGAAAAGCCCACTGACTCGATCTGGCCGGATTGATCATCTCCAAGCAGTTCGCCTGCGCCGCGAATCTCCATGTCGTGAGTCGCTAAAGTGAAACCGACGCCGAGTTCACCGGCGGCTTCAATGGCCTCCAGGCGTTTTACGGCATCGGCAGTCATTGCCTTGGGATGCGGCGTCAGTAAATAGGCGTATGCCTGCCGGTTCGAACGGCCAACTCTACCGCGCAGTTGATGCAGTTGAGCGAGACCGAATTTATCGGCTCTTTCCATGATGATCGTGTTGGCATTAGGGATATCGATGCCCGATTCGATGATCGTCGTGCACACCAGGACATTGAGCTGGCGATGATAGAAGTCGTTCATCACCTGTTCCAGCTTGCGCTTGGGCATCTGGCCATGACCGACGCCAATCCTGGCTTCGGGAATCATTTCTGCGAGTTCGTCTGCGACCGGATTGATGGTTCGCACTTCATTGTGGAGGTAAAAAACCTGGCCACCGCGCATCAACTCCCGGGTGATTGCCTCCTTTATGAGGTGTTTGCGTTTCTGTTGCACGAAAGTCTTGATCGACAAACGCTTGGCAGGTGCTGTCGCGATGATCGAGAGATCCCGCATGCCGCTCATCGCCATGTTGAGCGTCCTTGGAATCGGCGTGGCGGTGAGGGTCAGTACATCCAC
>CBDUDJ010000288.1:0-4220 GCA_965365885.1 uncultured Gammaproteobacteria bacterium | reverse complement strand
GCACACCCGCATGTACGCCGCGTACGAGTTCCATCTCGCCGGTGTGGAATCCGCACTCTCCCAGGACATCGGTTATCTGGCAGGCGGTGTCCTGAGCATTGCTGACATTTCTTTCGTCTGCGACTTAGCGCAGTTCCTTCGCGAAGGCCACTACGCTGAGCAGCTTGGACAACTAGGGCTGCCTCTTATCAGTGACAAAGGTATTCATCGTTACCCTCTTGCCTACCGGCACCTTCTCGAATTGTCGGCGACGAATGAGTTCGCCGAGATCATGGGAACCTACCTTGACTGGTATCGGCAAACGCTGCCGGGCACCTGACACATGAAGCAATCAGACGCGTATCGAACGCGCCCAACATTTCGTTACAGCACCACACCTTCGTCCTTCAGGCGCTCAAACGCGTCTGCGTCTATTCCTATCTCGCTGAGTACATCCTGGGTGTGCTCGCCATGGCCCGGGCTCGGCCGTGCAACTGGCAACCTGTCACCGCCAAACCTCGCCGGAGATCTTACGATACGCATCTCTCCGGTAATCGGGTGCTGGATATCTTTCAGGGATTCATTCGCCTCTATCTGAGGCTGGGTCAAGACCTCGTCGTGCGTGTGGCAGCGAGCGCACGGCACGTCATTTTCCATCAATCCAGCGATCGCCTCATCCGTCGTCATTTCGCGGAATTTGTCTGTCAGTATCTGTCTGAATTCTTCGTAGTTTGCCAGCAGATTTGTCAGGGAGTTGAACCGTTCGTCCGACTCCAGGTGTTCCAGGCCAACGGCTTTCAGAACACCGGCGCGCTGCTTGTCAGTGGCTGCAGATATGGTCAGTCCGCCATCCTTGGTTACTGTAAGTTCGTATAACAGATCGCCCAGAAGCGGCTGTAGCTCAACATCGTCATCCAGCAGGGTATGGTTCATGAAAGCGTCGGGGAAGATAAAGAAGAGCCCAGCATCCAGCATGGACAAATCGATGTGCTGCCCCTCACCGGTCCTTTCTCTGTGTAGAAGTGCTGCGGTGACCGCCTGGCAGGCGGTGTAAGCCGTGATTTTATCGCACATGAGATTGCGGATAAATTCTGGCGCTTCTTTGCCTTGCGATGCGGTAAACCCTGCGTGCGCCTGGATGACTGGATCGTAGGCCGGCGCATTGCTTAACGGCCCCTGAGTGCCAAAGCCGGATATCGCCATGTAGATCAATCGCGGGTTCTCAGCCCGCAACGCCTCGCTGCCGAGGTTCAAGGAGTCCATTACTCCGGGTCGGAAATTTGATATGACGACATCAGCCTTACTGAGCAGCTTGTTAACGAGTTTCTGCCCCTCCGGCTGCTTCAGGTCTACGCGAATGGATTCCTTGCCTCGATTGCAATTCGCAAACAGGCCAGACATGCCACCTTTCTGAGTACCCAGCGAGCGCATGGGGTCGCCCGCATCAATGGGTTCGACCTTGATCGCGCGCGCGCCCTGCTCTGCCAGCATCATGGTGGCAAACGAAGCGGTTATCATCGTGGAGAATTCCACGATCGTTATATTTTCCAGGGGTTTCATGGGTCACCTCATCGAGCGATCTGGAACCACTCAGTAAATTCATTAGCAAACGCGTCTGATCAGGTCTGGCCAGGCGCCTTCAAGAAAGGTCCATCCACACACGATCTGCGACCATCAGGTGCTGTACACGCACCACAAATTCCAACTCCGCATTTCGTCAGATAATCGATAGCGCTGAATATCTGATCATCACCACAGAACTTTCGCTCAACCTCAATCGCGGCGTGGACCATAGGCTCCGGACCGCAGTTGTAGAACTCTGTGTTGGCGAGCTCGTCAGCCGAAAGCGATTCCAGGTGTTGTTCGAGCAGTGCCGTGACGACACCGTGATAACCGCGACTGCCATCATCTGTGGCGATGTGCACGGTGGCGCAAGCCTCACTTTCCTCGACAAAGTAGAGACGCGCAGCACTCCGCGCGCCCATGAAGATGTCGGCATTGCCATGGTCGCGCGCGAGTTGATAGACGGCTGCCAACCCTGTGCCACCAGCTACTGCGACAATTCTTTTTGAACTGCTGGGATCAGCTGCCTGGCCATACGGACCGCGTACGTATGCTTGTGTACCGGGTTCCAACTCCATGAGTTGCTTCGTAAACTGACCGAGATCAATGACCACAAGTGAAAATGGCTCATCGGCCAGCGCAGAAAAAGGCTTTTCTCCCAGGCCGGGTATCCACAGGAATACGAACTCCCCTGCCTTGAGCTCTACTTTGCGGTCGAAGGTGAGGATGGAAATATCATCGGTCACGCGTTGGTTTTCGACCAGTGTGACGGGCCGAAAACTCATATCCACGTCGTACTGCACGAGTGACTCGGACGCGTTGTCTGCTCCTGCAAAGTCACTTTCGAGCACTTTAAAATAGTCTTCGACCTCAACTGTCGTCATTCCGGTCAGCGCTGAGCCAACCCCGAAAATGGTCGCACCAGCAGAACGAAATTCTCTGGCGTCGGCGGCACAACTGATACCACCACATCCAATGATCGGTACCGCGACTCGCTCGGCGATCTCCTGCACGCACTTGAGCCCGATAGGCAACACACCTTTACCGGAGAGTCCTCCCAGCCCATTGCTGAGCACTGGCTGACCATGAGCGCTGAAGTAGCCAGGGCCGACGGTGTTGATGGCGCACAACGCATCCGCACCACCGGCCACCGCCGCTTCGGCGATCTCTGCGATGTTGTCGACATTGGGTGTGAGTTTCGGAATGACCGGAATATCCACTGCAGCCTTCACAGCAGCGGTGATTTCCTGGACCAGGTCGGGATCCTGACCCATTGCCACACCATAGCCATCCGCATGAGGGCAGGACAGGTTCAGTTCCAGGCCATCACTGTACGGGGCGAGGATTCGTGCGACTTCGACAAATTCTTCGATGCTGCCGCCGAATATGGATGTCAGGAGGAACCTGTCTGGCGGAATTTCCAGCTCGGCGAAAAGCTCGGCTGAGCGTTTCGCGCCGGGATTGGTCAAGCCGACGGCGTTGACGAAGCAGCCAGGCGCATATTGGCTCAATACGGGTTCCCGATAGCCCAGCCGAGGTTCAAAACCGATGCTTTTAGTCGTCATCACGCCAATTTGAGGCACGTTACGAAACAGATAGTCGATGATTGGCACCGCTGTAGCCACGATGCCGGAGGGGATGGTAAACGGGCCACTTAGCGTCTTACCCAGAAATTCCGTTCTCAAGTCTTGCGAGCTCACAACTGTGCCTGCCATGGGGTGTGGAATTCTACCCACAATTAGTGCCGTAGTACCGGGTATTAGCCTTTAGCCTTTGGGAACCGGGGGGCGCGAAAAAGGCTAAAGGCTAATACCCGGTACTACTTCACGTTTTCTGGTGGGGTTCATACCTAAAATAGTGGTTCCTCGCATGGATTGGTGTGGATCTTCAGATGAACGGAATCAAGAGACTCTTCCTGCTCGTCGTACTCGGCGCGCTCTTCAGCGGCTTTGCTGCAGCTTCCGACGAAGCTGATGCGGAATATCTGGCGCAGGTGGTGCAACACAACCAGAATGTTGTGGCCGCATCGTGCCGCGCGTCTCTGCCGGCAGAATCGAAATCCTACTACAACGTGAACGGACTTCTGCTTGAAGCCCACGACTACTGCATGTATCTGGCGATAGAGTACGTCCGTCGACACATGCAGAATGTGCAGGCACCGAATCCAAAAATCTACACAGCCGAGGAAGAAACCTCCGCGCCGATCAGCAACGCTATTGCGGATGCTGGTGATGTGGGTGTTGGCACAACCGCAGAAGAATAGACTTTTCGATCACGCAACGATCCAGGACCGTCTCAGCGACCGTTCGAATCGAGCGCATCGTAGCCATAGAGCCAGTCGAGCAAGTTATCCTGGACCACGCCCACAACCCGATTGCGCACCCAGGCCTGCATTCCCGTCATATGAAAAACCCTCGCATTGCGGCGCGAGCCTCTTTGGATCCGCGCCGTTCTAGCTTGCCGTGAGGCTTCATATCCTTTGAGCTGAGTGGCAATGTCATCGCCTTCTGCGACCAACCGCGCGAGCACTGCCCCATCTTCGATTGCCATCGCTGCACCCTGCGCCATGAAGGGCAGTGTCGGATGACATGCATCCCCAAGCAGGCTGACTCGACCTCTGCCCCACCGCGGCATCGGCGGGCGGTCGAACAGAGCCCACTTATAACAGGCAGCAGGAT
>CBDUDJ010000287.1:0-4225 GCA_965365885.1 uncultured Gammaproteobacteria bacterium | reverse complement strand
ATGCCGCACCCGGAGCGGGTCTTCCGCGCCTATCAGAATGCCTGGCGCGACAAGGGCTGGGAGGATGCAGGTCCGTGGTTGCGCTTGTTTCGAAATGCACGCCTGGTGTTGTAGGCACGCCTGAGTCAGCGTAACGGTCCTTTTCTATTGACGATGATGTCCCGGGTGTAAACCGGAAACCGGTTCGTGGGCCTGTCTTCGAAGTAGTGTTGCAGGGTCTGCTGGACTACCGGGAAGGCTAACTCGTCCCACGGTATATCTGCCTCGTCAAAGAGGGCAGCTTCGAGCGTTTCCTCCCCTGCGGCATAATTTCCATCGCGCAATTCCGCACGAAAAAACAGGTAGATCTGGGAAATGTGCGGCAGGCTGAATACAGTGTAGAGACCGCTCACCGTCACCGCCGCGCATGCCTCTTCGCGGGTTTCGCGAACTGCCCCGGCTTCAGCGGTTTCACCGTTTTCGAGAAAACCAGCAGGCAGGGTCCAGTAACCGGCCCTCGGAGCAATAGCTCGTTTACACAGCAACACCTGGTGCTGCCAGACTGGCAGGCAGCCGGTCACAATTCGCGGGTTCTCATAGTGGATGGTGTCGCAGTGTTCGCAGTAGTAGCGCTTGCGATTGTCACCCGCGGGAACTTTGTAGACGACGGTCTTACCGCAACTGCTGCAGTAGTTCATGCTGATTCGGTGGTCTCTTTATCTCGTCGGATTCGCTAGGATAACTGAACATCGCACGCATTCACTGACCTGATTACAGCAGCGCGCGAGTTAGTAGGGTTCGATCGGTGTCAACGATTGACTGGAAACGGAATGACATTGGAGTTGTCCGGGTCCAGCGGCAGTTCAATGATCTCATGTTCGTCGATTGGCGCTACCATCGAAGCATGTAGGTTGGCCAGCGAGCGGCACATCATCTCCGAAATACGAATCGTTGCGGCAAGCGGTGTTGCCGCGCGCTGCCGCTCGATGTCCACTCGGAACTGTATTCCTTTGAGCCGACGTCTGGTGGAATCGCTGCCTGCGGCAGCGATAACGGATTCCGTCAATGATCGACGCAACGTTTCGAGTCCATGCGGATCGTTGCGAGCCATGTCCACCAGTACCTCGAAGGCTGGTAGTCGGGTAGTCATATGCGACCCACTCGCTCGGTGTTTTTTACTTGATCCCCTCGCGCTACTATGCCGAACAATCGTCGATTGCGTGTAACGAAATTGTGAACGACTCTGAATCTTTAGGAAATACAAAGGGAGACATGGTGCTGTATCAATTGGACGATCGGCGGGTGCAAGCCGAAAGTGATGAGTTTTATGTGGCTGAGAGTGCCATGGTGATGGGATCGGTTCTGTTGAAGGCCGGAGCAAGTGTCTGGTTCAATGCTGTTCTGCGCGGGGATAGGGAACCGATAATCGTGGGTGAAAATTCGAACGTGCAGGACTGTGTGGTGTTGCATACAGATCCTGGCTACCCACTCGTGGTGGGCAATTTCGTGACTGTCGGGCACAAAGCGATGCTGCACGGTTGTGAAATCGGCGACAATAGCCTGATAGGCATCAATGCTGTGGTGCTGAATGGGGCGAAAATCGGCCGTAACTGTCTGATCGGCGCGAACGCGCTGATAACCGAAGGTAAGGAAATTCCGGACAACTCCCTTGTGATGGGAGCACCTGGGAAGGTGATTCGGGAGTTGAGTGCCGAGGAAATCGCGGGATTGACGAAGAGTGCGGTCGACTACGCGGAGAATGCACAACGGTTTCGACGTGGTTTTCAGGTACAGGAATCAATGGATACGCCACATGAGTGACACCGAAATAGGCACACCGCTGGCGGGGAACGCGACCAAGGTGCTGATGCTCGGTTCGGGCGAACTCGGCAAAGAGGTCGTGATCGAGTTACAGCGCTATGGTGTGGAAGTCATCGCGGTGGACCGCTACGCGAATGCTCCGGCAATGCAGGTTGCGCATCGCAGTCACGTGGTCAACATGCTCGACGGCGATGCGCTCGAGGCAGTTATCCGTGAAGAGCAGCCTGATATGGTCATACCGGAAATTGAAGCTATTGCCACAGAGCGGCTGCTGGCGCTGGAGGCAGACGGTTTGCGGGTGATACCCACTGCGCGGGCAACCCGGTTGACGATGGACCGGGAGGGGATTCGCCGGCTGGCGGCGGAAACGCTCGGCGTGAGAACGTCTCCCTATCTGTTTGCGTCTGGCAGGGAAGCCTATGACGCTGCGATTGCCGAAGTTGGCATGCCGTGTGTGATCAAGCCGGTTATGAGTTCCTCCGGCAAAGGTCAATCGCTTGTGCGCGAAGAAAAAGATGCGGCTGCGGCGTGGGATTATGCCCAGGCGGGTGCGAGAGGCGAAGGCGGTAAAGTGATCGTGGAAGGATTTGTTGAATTCGACTATGAGATCACGCTATTGACCATCCGCCACATCGGCGGTACGGACTTTTGTCTGCCAATCGGTCATCGGCAGGAAGGAGGCGATTACCAGGAATCCTGGCAGCCACAGCCGATGACTACCTCTGCATTGGCAGAAGCCCAGGCGATCGCAACACAGGTCACGGATGAGCTTGGTGGCTGGGGTTTGTTTGGCGTCGAGTTCTTTGTCAAAGACGACGCTGTCTTCTTCAGTGAGGTCAGCCCGCGCCCACACGATACCGGTATGGTGACTATGATCAGTCAGGATCTCTCGGAATTTGCCCTGCATGCAAGAGCCGTCCTGGGACTGCCGATACCCGCAATCGTACAGCGCGGGCCGGCAGCTTCGGCAGTCATTCTGGTCGAAGGCGACTCCCGGGCCATCCGCTTCGGTGGGCTCACCGCCGCACTATCGGCACCTGATACCCAACTGCGCCTCTTCGGGAAACCCGAAGTCCAAGGCGAACGACGCATGGGTGTCACACTGGCCCTCGCCGATTCAATAGACGCCGCCCGCGCAAAAGCGACCGCAAGCGCCGAGTCCGTCACCCGCCACTTCGACGACTAACCCCAAACTGGGAAACCCCAAATTGGGACAGGCAGCATTTAAATAACCCCAAACTGGGACACATTTAAATTGGGACAGGCAGCATTCGCCTAATTTAGGACAGGCGAAATCCAAATTGGGACAGGCAGCATTCGCCCAATTTAGGACAGGCGACATTCTGCTTTGAGTAGATGCATCTAAAGGCGATGCAGATGAGTTGCGAAGAGCTATCGATATCCAGATTTCGGCTTGGAATCTGGACCTAGGACATGGCGATTCGTTTTAAATCTGAAGATCAGCTACTACACAGGTAGGGGCATCCCGTGGATCCAGTTCTGACCCACCTTTCGGCACCACAAAGCGATTGCCTCGTCGCCGCCAAACACCCGTTGATAAGTAGCCATCGACATTACCTGGGCTCGGCGCAGCCTATCCGGCGGTGCGCGCGAATGCTTGAGAATTCCGGTACTCGAAAGGTAAGAGACGTACTGATCGAATGTAATGTTAAGTCTCGTAGGCGAATGGCTCCAAACCGGGCAGAGTTGCGCTCGACCCGTAACAAGTCGGCATCGGATCGAAGTGTGTCTGCTATC
Organism: uncultured Gammaproteobacteria bacterium; assembly: GCA_965365885.1. Taxonomy (GTDB): domain Bacteria; phylum Pseudomonadota; class Gammaproteobacteria; order Pseudomonadales; family Azotimanducaceae; genus SZUA-309. The sequence continues at coordinate 667 of CBDUDJ010000287.1, read as the reverse complement.
TAGCAGATTTTGTGCGGCATTTGCACGAATCGGATTCAGATCCACGTAAGCCATACAGGCAACAACTGATTCTTCATCTAACAGCGCAAATGTTTTGAATCTCGACTCCCAGAAGTGGCCAGTACAGCCGTCCTCCTGATTTGCGCGGCATGCTATTGGATGGTTAATAAAGCGCATAAACCAAGACAGGCTGGAGAGACGTTTTCGTAGGACCGAGACTCTATTGGCATCATCCAGAATCTGATTAATCTTAGGCTTTTTCAGCGCGACATCGGTCAACCCATCAGTCGCCAACGGCTGGATGTCTACCCAGCGAGCCGCAACCTCTTCATTTGACCATCTGGTGCTTTCGGTAGGGTCCAGGTGTACTACGAGGTGATAGTGATTGCTCATCACTGCGTATGCGTAAATTTCTATCGCAAAAATACGCGCTAGTTGCTCAATTCTCTTTTCTATCCAATCTTTCCGATGATCATACGATCGTCCGGTATCGGAATCGAAGCCACACAGCCAGGAACGACGAACGCACCGTGATACGACGTGGTAGAAGCCTGGTGAGCCAGAGTCGACCAGGTGTGAACGTGGGTAGGTCATATCTAATGATGCTTTCGCATGACCGTTCTGTATTTAGGACTTTTCCAACTAGTGTCGTGGGCGATTGACTGGA
>CBDUDJ010000286.1:0-4231 GCA_965365885.1 uncultured Gammaproteobacteria bacterium | reverse complement strand
CCTTGTTTACTGCTGTTTCACTTTTCCGTGTGAGACCAATTGCTTAGCAACTGGCTGCTACCGCCTCGTATCACCAAATATCAACGAAATCGCTCGCGTCTGGGATTTCTATGTCTTTGGCGGCTTGACTCAAACGAATGAGTCTCCGGTAAACACGGGCGATTCAGACGAGCGTTTTCACTGATGTAGTACTGCGTTGCTGTGCTGCTACGATCCCTAACTGGGACCTGACTATGCGGCGCCATCTGAATAAACTTAAGGGGTGTAGGAAGATAAGAAGAGAGCACCTATGACAATGCAGGAATTAGGCAGCCTTGGCGAGTTCATCGCCGCCATCGGTCTAGTGTTCTCCTTGATTTACGTTGGCGTCGAGATTCGTCGATCCCGCAAGCTAGCTGCGGTGGTAGGTGTCGAAAATCGCATGAGCGCATGGAACGAGTGGACGCGACTATTGCTCGTGAATCCCGATCTTCGGAAGGTCTATCTTAGCGGCAGCCGAGATTTAAATAGTCTTGAGAGGGATGATAAATATGTCTTCAATCAATTGATGACACTCCGCTATACGCTTTTGGTCAGGCAGATCGATAGAGGTATGCAGCTCAACGATCGGGAAGCAATAGACGGCGCAAAGGGGATCTTGTTAGAACAATTTTCATACGAGCCCAGTCTCGCCGATTGGTGGCGCCAGCATAGGACTGAATGGCGTCCTACCTTCCGCGAGTTCGTCGACAAAGTTCTACAAGACCACGAGGAAGCCTCGACTTAAATGGCGAGATGTCCAGTTTTGGCCGTAGCTCGCCGCATGCGCTACACGACTTGAGGTCTGCAATGGTAACCATGGCCGACAAGCTGTAGTCGTGGGGGAGTGATAAATCCGCCAGGTTCAGTGTGCATTGGTATCATTCAAAGGTTAACAAAAAACGGACCATGATTAATGACGGCAAACATCGATGTTGAACAGACCAAGAAAGATCTAATCGGAGAGCAGGCAGTGTGTGATAAGTGTTCGCATGACTTTGAAGTACACGAGAACGTCCGAACGGTGACCTCATCCAGGAGAACGGTCATTTTTATAACCGATTGCCCAAACTGCGGCGAGATTACTGAACTTTTGTCGAGCGGTTGAATTGCAGCAGAGGGAAGGGTTCAGACTTTATGGATGCGTATAGAAGATAGCTCTAGATGGATCGCAAAGACCTCAGCAGCGAAGAAAAACCTTCCTCGAACTCGCCATTAGGAACGTCTGGCAGGCTCGGAGAGAGGGAGCAATCGTTGGGTGTCTGTACACGCTTTGAATCGTTGGTTCGTCATATCTCGTATATCAAACTGGCTACCTCAATTCACCGACCGAACTCCATCTGCACTCCACTTAGCCTCTATTAAGTGAGATGAAATCGTAAGTCTTTGATTTTATTGGTAGGCACATCCGGATTCGAACCGGAGACCTCTACCATGTCAAGGTAGCGCTCTAACCAACTGAGCTATGCGCCTGGTGGGAAGTTGCGCACTGTAGCCGAAGACGGCGTGCAGGTCGAGACTACGAATCAACTCTTGTCACACTCCACGAATCAGGTGAGCAAACCGGCTACCCGAACTTCCTGCAGTTGATCGCGCAGTTGCGCGGCCTCTTCGAACTCGAGATTTCTGGCATGTTCGAGCATCTGGTTTTCGAGCTGGCTCATGAGTTTGCCGAGTGCTTTGGGATCATCGGGAATCTCTATCGGTGCAGCCGTCTTGCGTGATGCGTTTGCCGACCTGCCTCTCAGCACACCCGGCGCGGTCCGCGCGCCTTCCATCACATCGGCAACCTGCTTTTTAATCGTTTGCGGCGTAATACCGTGCAGCTTGTTGAACTCGACCTGTTTTTCACGCCGACGGTCCGTTTCACCGATCGCACGCTCCATTGAGCCCGTCATCTTATCGGCATAGAGAATCGCTCGGCCGTTGACGTTTCGTGCAGCTCGGCCAATGGTCTGGATAAGCGATCGTTCAGAGCGCAGGAAACCCTCTTTGTCGGCATCGAGTATCGCGACGAGCGACACCTCAGGCATGTCGAGCCCTTCCCTTAACAAGTTGATGCCCACAAGCACATCGAATTTACCCAACCGCAGATCACGGATGATTTCCATGCGTTCTATGGTGTCGATATCTGAATGCAGATAGCGCACCCTCACGCCGTGCTCGTCGAGATACTCTGTAAGGTCTTCCGCCATTCGCTTGGTTAACGTGGTAACCAGCACCCGCTCTCCCGCGGAGACGGTCTCACTGATTTCACCCAGCAGGTCATCGACTTGCGTGGATGCCGGACGAATGGTGACAGCCGGATCGACCAGCCCTGTTGGCCTCACCACCTGCTCCACGGTCTGACCCGCCAGCTCCCCTTCATAAGCACCGGGCGTGGCAGAGACAAAGATCATCTGCGGACTCAGATGTTCCCACTCATCGAATCGTAGCGGCCGATTGTCGAGTGCGGACGGTAGTCGAAAACCGTATTCGACGAGCGTTTCCTTACGCGATCGATCGCCCTTATACATACCGCCAATCTGTGGCACCGTGACGTGGCTTTCATCGATCACCAGAAGCGCATCTTTTGGCAGATAGTCGAACAGTGTTGGCGGCGGCTCGCCGGTAGAGCGGCCGGACAGGTAACGTGAGTAGTTTTCGATACCGCTGCAGTAGCCGAGCTCTTTGATCATCTCCAGGTCGAATCGAGTGCGCTGTTCAAGGCGTTGCGCTTCGACCAGCTTGTGATCAGCCTGTAGATGCTTGAGCCGATCCTGCAGCTCTTCCTTGATCTCATCGAGTACACCCAGGATCCGGTCTCGCGGAGTGACATAGTGGGTTTTTGGGAAAACCGTGTAGCGAGGCACGCGAACCAGAACTTCGCCGGTCAGCGGATCGAAGGTCGAGATGTTTTCGATTTCGTCATCAAAGAGCTCGATCCTGACCGCTTCCTTCTCTGATTCTGCGGGGAAGATGTCGACGACATCCCCGCGCACCCGATAGGTGCCACGCTGAAATGCCATGTCGTTGCGTGTGTATTGCAACTCGGCAAGCCGCTGCAGAATGTAGCGCTGATCCACGCGGTCGCCGCGGTCGAGATGGAGCACCATCTTCAGATAAGACTGCGGGTCTCCCAGGCCGTAAATTGCCGATACCGAGGCAACGATCACCGTGTCACGCCGCTCGAGAAGCGCTTTTGTTGCAGACAATCGCATCTGCTCGATGTGCGCGTTAATCGAAGAATCTTTTTCTATATAGGTATCCGAAGAGGGAACGTACGCCTCGGGCTGATAGTAGTCGTAGTAGGAAACGAAATACTCAACGGCGTTGTGCGGAAAGAACTCTCTGAATTCACCATAGAGCTGAGCGGCAAGAGTCTTGTTCGGGGCGAGCACGAGCGTGGGTCGTTGTACCGCCTGGATCACTTTGGCAATTGCGAAAGTCTTGCCGGATCCAGTGACTCCCATTAGCGTCTGGTGGCTCAGACCCGACTCAATCCCATCCACCAGACCGGCGATGGCGGCGGGTTGATCACCCGCCGGCTGGTAGTCGGCAACAACCTGGAAATCGGCTACGTTCTGCACCGGAACACCATCGAGTCAATGAACCGGCCATTGTAGTGTGTTTGCCAGAAACTGGCAGGTGCGATTCAAGCGACTGCTGCCACCGTAGTGGCAGGAATAGTGGCAGGAATAGTGGCGGGAACAGTGGCTACAGTCGGTGAATTTTGCTACTTCTTGCGGTTATTTCTTCGCTTTAGGCTTAGCGGCTTTCTTCGCTTTGGGCTTAGCGGTTTCTTTCGCTTTGGGCTTAGCGGCTGCTTTCGCTTTGGGCTTAGCGGCTGCTTTTGCTTTGGGCTTAGCGGTTTTTTTCGCCTTGGCTTCAGTGGTGTCATCATCGGCTGCGGCATCCTCAGCCACATCTTCGGTAGCTTCAGCATCCTCAGCTGGCTCGGCAGGCTCCTCGGCTACTGCTTCTTCAATGATTGTTTCTTCGACTGCAACTGATTTTGAGACACCCCCGACTTTTGTCGTAAATGAACTCTCTTCAATTTTCATAGACACCTTTAGTTTTTTATTGATTTTCTTATGTTTGGCAATTAGCTCTCCATTTCCGCCTTCAATGACCACAGTTCTAAAATTAATCTTACCATTGTTGTTGCCCTCCTCTTTGGACTTTAGAGTCTCCTTCAGAACCGAGCCTACCTTAATCGTGAGTTTTCTTTTAG
>CBDUDJ010000285.1:0-4247 GCA_965365885.1 uncultured Gammaproteobacteria bacterium | reverse complement strand
GCTCCTTCATGCGGGCGTCGAAACGGGCGGGATCGATGCTGCGATAGAGGCGACCCCGCCTGTGTCCCATCGTGATGCGATCGCGCAGATAGTCGAAGGCGACTGCCTGATTGGTACAGTAGGCAATATCGCAGGCGTAGATGGCCTGGCGTGCAGCCAGATCTTCCACATCTTCGGTTATGGCTCCAACACTCATCCCGAGAACGTTATACAGCGGCGACATCAGCTCGCAGTCGCGCCCGGCAAGGTAGTCGTTTACCGTAATCACGTGCACTGGAATGCCGGCCATGGCGGCGGTACAGACAGGCAACGTAGCCGTCAACGTTTTGCCTTCGCCCGTTGCCATTTCAGCCGTCATGCCCTGGAGCATCGCCCAGCCGCCGATTATCTGGCTGTCGAAGTGGCGCATCCCAAGTGTCCGTCCGGATACCTCTCGGACGAGTGCAAATGCGCGCGCGCAGAGTTCGTCAACAAGGCCATCGCGCAGCAACGCATGCCGCAGTGTGACGTTGCAGTCGCGCAGTGCGACAGCATCGAGTTTTTCGAATTCAGCTGCCGCAACATGCACCTGTCGCAGAAAATCCTTTGCTCCAAGCTGACGCGCACGGTAGCGGCGAACCAGTGGTCCCGTCAGCCTGGCCATCGTCGACTCGAACCAGCTTGGTGGCTCGAACTCGCGTTCGGGATAAGTCCCGAGCGTTCTGCCAGGCTGGAGTATTGCCCTAGACATTGAATTGCCGCAACAACAGCTGCCGGACCCGTCGGTACCACTGAAAGCCGATCGGTTCCGAACCGTGATCGAACAACACATAGGTTCGCCCGCCGAGACGATCGACAGGTGTATCAAGTGTGAGTTCAATATGAAACACCTGATCCAGCGTCGTCGTTCCAGATTGGTCCGAAGGATCCACGGCAAGCAACCCGCCACCCATGGTGCCGAGCACGGCACTTGGAATGCGATGGGTGGCCAGAGGCATCTCGCGGGAAATCTTCGCGGTGAGAGGCTGGTCGAGTTGCTCGGCCAACCGGATTCTGACCGATTCCGTCCGGTTTCTGATCAGACCCATATTGTCCTGCGTTACCGCAACGCGGACCGTACCCGTCGACAGGTCGGCAACGAAGCCGATCAGATCACCATGACGTACGAAACGCCCAACCAGATCCTGCGACCGGTCCACCAGGAAAAATCCGTCTGTCGGACTGCGGACGGTAAGTTCACCAAGTCGCTCTCGGGCAAGAGCGAGGTCAGCTTCGATAGTAGTGATTTCTTCGAGCACCAGATCAGCTTCCAGTTGTTTCTCGGTGCGAAACGAATGGTAGGCTGCCTGGGCGGCGACTAATTCCGCTTCGAGAACGGTGACCTTGGCACTCAAGTCCGGATCAAACATCTCGAGCAGAACCTCACCAGACTGCGCAATTGAGTCAGGTTTGGCGACGATCCGTTCGATAACTGCATCGGTCTCTGCGCGTATTTCCGATTTTTCCGGTGCCCAGACGACACCTTCGGTTGCTGTGTACAACGGAAAGGGTGCAACGAAGAGCAGCATCGCAAGGCCCGCAAGCACAGCTCCCGTCAAACCGATTGCGCGCACGCGGTGCTCCTGCAACTGAGGATTCTCCACGAGAAACGCAACGCTTTTGATGACCGGAAAGATGATCTGAGTGGTGGCTGCCCAGCCTGCGAGTATCACGCCGATGACGAAAAATTCACCGGCGACAAAGATAATGATTCCAATCATGACGGCGATGCGAAACAGGGTCGAACCAATCGCATAGCCAAACAACCACGATCGCTCTCCTTTATACACCACCGGTGACTCTGCATCGCGCACACCGCAAAGGTATCGACGGAACAGGTAACCCAGGTATTGCTTCGACCGCGTTGCAAGATTTGGTATGTCGATGGCGTCTGCCAGAATGTAGTACCCGTCAAAGCGCAGTAACGGATTGCCGTTGAACAGGACGGTCGAAATGCCACCGATCACCATCACGTTGAAAGCGAGTACCCGGACAACTCCAGGTTCAACTGCCAACCAGACAAACAGCGCAAGAGCGGCGAGAAAAGACTCGACCATGATCCCTGCGGCTGCGATGAACATTCGGTGATATTTGTTCGGCAAAGCAGCGGACGCCGATGCATCCACGTAAGGTAACGGGAACAGTGCGATCAGCATCACACCCAGGGAGTGCACTTCACAGCCTCGATGCTTCGCTGCGAATCCGTGTCCGAGTTCGTGGAGAATTTTGACTATCGGATAGAGCAGCCAGATGAAAAACAGGTTTTGCGCGGTCAACACGCGGTCTGCAATATTTTCAGTCAGGTCAGGCCAGTGCGAAGCAGCCAGAAAAATAGCCCAGGTGATCGTGCCGAGCCAGATGAAAAAGCCGAACCAGCCAACGATTGGCCTGACAAGAGGTAACCAGCGTTCCAGAAAGTCGTCGGGATCGACCAGCGGAATCGTTATTGAAAGAGGACTGGCGAACCGCTGGCGAATTTTTTTCAGCCGGCCCGTCTGATAACGACGAAACAGCTCACGGGTATCCGGGGGCGTGGCGGCCTTCAGCAGGTCAGCAGAATACAATTGGGCAAGTAGCTCAATTGCCTTTTCCTGAGTCGGCGCCTCATCGCCAATGGCATCTTCCGTCAGATCCCAGACTTCCTGCACGGTCCGTCTGCCGTCCATGAGTGCGAGAAAATGATGTGCGGATGGGGTAAATCGATGCGATCGACCCGAAGCGTGATCCTGGAGGATGAATGTCTCCTCCCCGCGATACTCGTGCCGGTGGATCTCAGCATGGCGTCGCAGCGTGGGTCGCAAATTCGCGACTCGATACCACATTGGGCTGAAGAGTTCAGTAGCCATGATCGAGCCGCTATGGGGTCCACGTCCAGGCCTGCAGCCGGACCCAGTCGAGCAACCGGTGTGACCAGATCCAGATGAGCTTGCGCCGACCTATCTCAATCTTGCCGATTCCTTGCATACCTGGCCGCAGGCGCTGGGGATGGTGTTCAAGCTGTGCTTCGACCGCAAAGAAATTACGACCATCGGTCGCAGTCGCTATTGGCGTCACCCGCTCCACTGCAAATGCCAGATACTCGTCCGGGAAACCAACGAGCGCGAGTTGTCCGGCCTGACCCGGACTCAGTCGTCGCACATCACGCTCGTCGACTTCGAGCATGACACGGTAAGAATCGAGAGGCGCGATCTCAAATAGAGTATCCCCGCGCGTAACCGGAGTGCCCAACGATTGGCTCAGATCACCGGAAATAATGATCCCATCCATGGGTGCGGTGGCTTGCGTACGCGCCAGATGTTGAGTCGTCAGTGCGAGACGGGCCGCCGCCTGATCCAGTTGTGCACGCAGTATGTTGACTCGCGCGCTGTCGAGTTCAGACATGGCCTGGCGGAATTCCCGCTGCAATTTCGCTTTCTCGCTCACCCGCTCACGAAGCTCGAGTTCAAGATCTTTGTCGTCGAGTTGAGCCAGCACCTGGCCTTCTTCAACAATGTCACCGGCTCGAACGGCTGCTTCCTTTATATAGCCATCGACAGGCGCGACGACAATCCGCTGCACAGTGCCTTCGAGCCTGGCATCTGCGGTGACTCGATAGTCACCGGTGGCTGTTGCCAGAAACACCACAACGCCAAGCGCGGCGGCGGATCCCACTTTGAGCAACAGGTGGCCGGGGGTCACAAATTTACCGAACAATTCCCTGAGTGCTGCTGATAATTTCGCTCCGAACCAGCGGTCCTGCAGATACTTCTCGTAAAGAATGGGGCCTATCAGTGAGATCACGGTCTCGCACAGCGTGACCGTCTTCGAATCCATAGCCCGCTCACCTTCGTGTTCGAAGGTCGCCGCACCTACGAGGATGTTGTCACGCGATATCGGAATAGTGCACACCGCTCCACCGCCGGACAACTTGGCCAACTCCTCATGACAGCGGGTCACAAAAAAGCTCTTCTTGTCGCTGGTCGGATAAACGATAGTGGTGTCCTGACCAATCGCCTCATCCATCGTCATGCCGATCGCACGGGTTAGACGCATCTTCGGATTCAGCGTGGCCGTAGGGTTGGACCGCGTCGTGGTGGGAGCACCCCAGGCTGGACCCATCGGCGCCGACGAAGCGGGCTCCGTCTATGTCTTCGACTACGATGCCGTCACGGGGAGTTGGAACGATGGCGTCGAGCTCACGGCCACCTTGGGGTCCACGGATGACCACTTCGGTGCATCGATCGCAACCT
>CBDUDJ010000284.1:0-4255 GCA_965365885.1 uncultured Gammaproteobacteria bacterium | reverse complement strand
GATTTTGCGGCGATGACAGTACAGCCCGGCGACGAGCCAGCCCCGATGCTGTCGTTCATGCATGAAGGCGCGGCTGCTGTGACGCTACAACGGCCGCGGCAGGTGCCCTGTTACATCACTCAGACCAACCAGACGACGCATGCCATCATTCTTGCGGCGCTGGATCGCTCGCCGTTGTACACCGGCGTGATCCAAGGCGAAGGTCCGCGCTACTGCCCGAGTATCGAAGACAAGGTGGTGCGCTTCGCGGAGCGGGTAAATCATCAGATATTCGTTGAACCCGAAGGGCTGGCGACGAGCGAACTGTACCCGAACGGCATTTCAACCAGTCTGCCGTTCGATGTTCAGCTCGCACTGGTGCGCAGCATCCGCGGCTTCGATGCGGCCCACATCACCCGACCCGGTTACGCCATCGAGTATGATTTTTTTGATCCGCGAGATCTGCATTACTCGCTGGAAACAAAAGCACTTGCGGGGTTGTTTTTTGCAGGTCAGATCAATGGCACCACGGGGTACGAAGAGGCTGCAGCACAAGGCTTGCTGGCAGGTCTCAACGCCGCGCTCCAGATTGCCGGTGAGAATCCCTGGTGCCCGCGCCGCGATGAAGCCTACCTGGGTGTCCTCGTCGATGATCTGATTAATCTCGGCACCCGGGAGCCCTACCGCATGTTCACGAGTCGCGCAGAGTTCCGCTTGCGGCTGCGCGAAGATAATGCAGATCAGCGGCTGACGAGCAAGGGTCGCGAGCTGGGACTGGTCGGCGCCGAGCGCTGGTCGCTGTACAGCGAGAAAATGCGTCAGCTCAAAGCCGCCTCGGTGGGACTTAACGCAATCAACCTCAATCCTGGCACTGCGCTGAGTGGCCGGTTGGCAGAGCTGACCGGTGAGACGATCAGCAAGGAGACGTCGTTGCAGGCATTTCTGCGACGTCCCGGTGTCTCATTGATATCGCTCATGAGCGCGATCGATCTTGGCGCGGGTGAGGCTGTTGACGTGGGCATCCTGCGCCAGCTGGAGATCGAAACGAAGTACGCCGGTTACATCATCCGGCAGGATGAGGAAATAGCAAAGGTTCGGCGCCACGAGAAGATCGAACTCCCCCTGGGGCTGATTTATGAGGACATTTCCGGCCTCTCCAACGAGTTGCGCCAGAAGCTGAGCAGCGCGCGCCCGGCAACGCTTGCGAAAGCATCACGCATTCCTGGAATCACTCCGGCGGCTCTGTCCCTGCTGCTCGTTCACGCCAGGAAACTCAAGCTGACCGTTGCCGATTCAGATGATCACGGGCGCGTGACTGCGGGCACTGGCGCGCCCGACTAGGTGGACGCGCGAGCGCCAGCAAACCTTGCAGCCGAGGCGCGCGAGCTCCATGTCGAGCTGAGTAGTGCGCAGGTCGATCTGCTCGATGGCTACGTCGCGCTGCTGCTGCAATGGAATAAGCGTATCAATCTGCTATCGCGCCGCGATGTCGGCCGGATCTGGCCGCGCCACGTGCTCGACAGCCTCAGCATCCTGCCGTTCATCGAGGGACCACGGATTCTCGATCTCGGCAGCGGTGGCGGCCTGCCCGGGATTCCGCTGGCAATCGCCGCGCCGCAGCACACCTTTACTCTGCTGGATCGCAGCGAACGCAAGGCGCGCTTCCTCGAGCACCTGGTGTTGCGGCTGAGTCTTGCGAATGTGATCGTGAAGTGCGCAGATGTCATGGATTGCACGAGCGAGCAAACTACGATGTCCAGCATCGTCAGCCGGGCCGTGGCGGAACCGGCCAGGATCTGGCAGATGGCACAGGGCCTGCTCGCGGGCAACGGCGTAATGGTGGTGATGTCTGCGGTGAAGGTCGATCTCGAGGCGCCCTCGAAGCAGCCGGATCCGCACGCAGCGATTGCAGGCGTACAGCACAAGCGGCACTGCGTAGACATTCCGGGCCTTGATCAGCAACATGAAGTTCTGGTTCTCAGGCGGCACGAATGAGCAGAGGTTTTCAGGAGATGAGAGTTTGACCAGCATCATTGCGGTCGCGAATCAGAAGGGCGGGGTCGGCAAAACCACAACGAGCGTCAATCTCAGCGCATCTCTGGCGTTGTCGGGCTGTCGTCTTCTGCTCATCGATCTGGATCCGCAAGGCAATGCAACGATGGGTTCCGGTGTGAACAAGGCGGAACTCGAGTTGAGCATCTACGATTGGTTGGTAGACACGATACCGCTGGCGAGCGTTATACATCGCTGTCCTGGAGGTTATGAACTGATAGCTTCGAATGGCGACCTCACTGCCGCTGAAGTGGAACTGCTGACGCAGAAGGAGCGCGAGTTGCGGCTGCGACAACGGCTCGTCGGCGTCACGGGCTATGACTACATCATCATCGATTGCCCACCGTCACTGAACATTCTGACGTTGAATGCGCTCATTGCGGCCAACGGCGTCCTGATACCGATGCAGTGTGAGTACTATGCACTTGAAGGCTTGAGCGCACTGCTCGATACGGTCGAGCGAGTTCGTGCAGCGGCAAACCCCGGCCTCGCCATAGAGGGCCTGTTGCGAACGATGTATGATCCGCGCAACAGCTTGACACGGGACGTGTCGCGACAGTTGATCCAGTACTTCGGTGACCAGGTCTTCCGCACGGTGATACCGCGCAATGTTCGTCTGGCGGAAGCGCCGAGCCATGGGCTCCCGGCAATTCTCTACGACCGTCAGTCCCGGGGTGCAGTGGCCTACATGGCGCTGGCCGGGGAACTCAAGCGCAAACATGACAGGCGTAACGCTGGAGTAACACCGGGTGAGTAGGAAGCGATTGGGACGCGGCCTGGATGCCCTTCTGTCATCGACTGCAGCCGCAGCGACAGATGAAGCACAGGGAAATACAGGCGCAGGCAACGACCCCGTCGGGCTCGCTGAACTGGCCATCACCGATGTCGTGCGGGGTCGTTATCAGCCCCGGCAGGACTTCCCCGAAGAAGGTCTCCAGGAACTCGCCGCCTCGATCCGTGCGCAGGGGCTCATGCAGCCCATCGTGGTGCGACCGCGAGCCCAGGGTGGTTATGAACTGATCGCCGGAGAACGCCGCTGGCGCGCCGCGCAGATTGCCGGCCTCAGCCACATTCCGGCTGCCATCAGGGAGGTCAGCGACCAACAGGCATCAGCGATGGCCCTCATCGAGAACATCCAGCGTGAAGACCTCAATCCTTTGGAAGAAGCAACCGCGCTGGAACGGCTGAAAGACGAATTTCAGCTGACTCAGCAACAGATTGCCGATGCCGTCGGTAAATCCAGGGTTGCGGTCACGAATCTGCTGCGCCTGCTCAATCTGGCTGCGCCCGTCAAAGAGATGCTGGCGGCAGGTGCCATCGAGATGGGACACGCCCGCGCATTGTTGACCCTGGAACTGCTCGACCAGCAGCGGCTGGCAGTGCAGGTTGCAGCCAAAGGCCTGTCCGTACGCCAGACCGAAGCGCTGGTCCGGCGCCACCAGCAACCGGCGCGGTCGCGCGACCGCGAGGTTCGCAAAGACAGTGACACAGTGCGCCTTGAACAACAGATGACCGACAGGCTTGGTGCGCCGGTGAGTATAGAGCACAACGCGCAAGGTAAAGGCCAGGTGGTCATTCGCTATACCAGCCTCGATGAACTCGATGGCATACTCCGCCACTTTGGCGATTAGGCAGATGTGCTGAAACCCACGTCCACAGGCAGATGCGCGATGAAGCGGGAAGACGCGGTAAAAATGGCAAAAACCCCAGCTTTGCAATTGAATGCGTCTGCCCCGCTCCCTATAATACGCGCCGCTTTTAACCGCCTGAAACGTGATTTGCGGTAGCTCTACCGTTTGCGATTCGATCGAGTGCCACTGTCCTATCGAATAGTGATGTTGCAGCTGGTGGTAACGCTGGCTGGCGCGATATTCGGGTTGTTCTGGGACGATACGCAGGCACTCGCTGCGTTGCTGGCTGGGACGGTTTGTGTGGTGCCCGGCGCGTTTTTTGCCTGGCGGGCGAACGTTGAAAATTCGCCGCAGGCGCTGCTGTTGCAGTGGGTTGGCAAATTCGGCGCGACGTTGGTTCTGATGGCGTTAGCCATCATCTGGCTGCAGCCAGCGGCGTTAGGTTTTTTCGGGACGTTCATTGCTGCGCAGGCAATGTATGTCATAGGCCCTCTCACAGGCGCAGCCGCTCACAGGCACAGGCGCAGCCGCTGACCCTGCGCAGACGGCATGACTGAGAATTACCTGTGGGGTAATTGTCGTGAGAACTGCGC
>CBDUDJ010000283.1:0-4259 GCA_965365885.1 uncultured Gammaproteobacteria bacterium | reverse complement strand
CGATGCGACGCTCAAACGACTCGCATTCGGGCTGTTGCTCTTGCTGGGTATCTGGATTCTCGCTACCGCTTTCTAGCTAGTCTAGAAATTGCCTTCCTGGCCATTCTGGACAGGAACTGGCTAGAAACTCCGTTCGAGCCACACGACATCCCAGTAGCGATCGAATTTGCGTCCCACTTCGGTCAATCGCGAGACCTCACGGAAATCGAACGCCTCATGCAGCGCCAGGGAAGGCTCGTTAGGCAACGCAATCAACGCATAAGCGCGGTGCACGTCCACTTCGGCGAGATGCTCGAAAAGTGCTGCGTAAAGACGTCGGCCAAAACCCCTGCCGCCTTCATCAGCTGCAATATAGACGCTCACCTCCACTGAGGTTGCGTACGCGGCCTTCGCTTTGAGCGGGGTGGAGCAGGCGTAACCCACCAGCCGATCGTTGTCTTCGGCGACCACGCACTGATAACGTTCACCATCGAAAATCGACCACCAGGATAGGCGCGACTGTTCAGTGAACGATTCGATATCGAACGTGCAATGGCTTGTCAGCACATAGTGGTTGTAGAGCGCGACCAGCGCGGCGAGGTCCTCTCGTCGAGCGGTGCGGATGTTTAAGCGTTGAGGCGTCTGTGAATCAGCCACGTCGCAGTTTGTGGATTTTCGCCATTAATCCGAACAATTCTGTGATGTTGTTCGGCGTCGGATCTGCTGCGAATTCTTTGTAAAGAGTGGCAACGTTGACGACGATCCGTTCGGCGTCTCCCCAGGAATCGTAATCGACGAGTGAGATGTCCAGTGCGGCTTCGAACACAGGCATGCCGGCATCGAAGCGTTTTTTTGCCTCGTCGCGGATGTAGACGAGATAGTCGCGCATTGCCTGCACGCCGTTTTTCGCTGTTATCGGCCCATGGCCGGGTACCACTGTTTCGAGATCCAGTGCCAGCATGTAGTCGCAGGCCTCGATCCAGTTCTGCACCGGACCTGCCCAGAGAATCGGATGACCCTCGATGAAGAGGATGTCACCGGTATAGATGAGCTTGTCAGCTGGTACATAAGCAAGGATGTCACCGGCTGTGTGCGCCGGACCCACCTGTTTGAGATGCACCGTCTTAGCGCCCACCTGCAGCTCGAGTTCGCCTTCGAACGTGCGTGTGGGCAGCGTCTGGTTGATGTCGCGGAAATCAAAGTCTTCGAAGCAGTAGGTGAAAAACTCGCCCACCTCACCCATTTCTGGGGCGCGCGTCATGAGTTGCTGCATCATCGCCGGGTTTTCCCGTGCGAGTTCTTCGGCACAGGCTTTGGACGCGATGATCTCAGCCCCGGTGACGAGTTCATTGCCGTTGCAGTGATCGCCGTTTGCATGGGTATTTATAAGGAGATCGATCTGCTGCGTCGCCGCTGGAGCGGCGCCGTGCATCGCATCGAGCATTAGTCGGGTCAGAGACTTATCGAACAACGTATCCACGATTAACGATTGATCGCCATCAACAAGCAGGCCTGCATTTGACCAACCCCAGCCACCGTCGGGCTGTAACCAGGCAAACGCGCCGTTGCCAAGGTCGTGCAGGCCATGATCAAACGGTCGAATCCCGAGTCCCATCGCGCATCTCCCACAAGCGGTTTTCCACCATGGTATTGAATGGCGCAGTTGCAGGCGACTTGTTTTCTGTGAAATAGCCGCTAACGTTCGCGCATGAAGGATTTCGAATCAATCAGACCCTATGAAGATCGGGAGGTGCCCGAGGTGGTCGCGCGCCTGGTGCGAGATCCGTCCCTCATTCACGCAGCGGCCCTGTTCTCGACACCCAGGCTTGCCAGTTTGGTGCCCGCTATCGCCGAATGGTTAGCAGGCAGGCTGCTCGAGCAGCGTACGCGAGCAGTCTCGACTATCTCTGACGTTCAGAACTTTCTCACTGTGTACATGAAACGGCTTGTGGCAGAGACCATCGAAGAACTCAGTGTGACCGGTCTCGACTCACTGGCAACGGATGAAGCCTATCTCTTCATATCGAATCATCGTGACATATTCATGGACACAGGCCTGCTGAACTACGTGATTTATCACGCGGGCCACCAGACTGCTCGAAGTGCCGTGGGTGACAACCTGCTGACCGAAAAGTACGCAGCCGATCTAATGCGCCTCAACAAGAGCTTCGTCATCGAGCGCAGTGTGACTGGCAAAAGGGCGGTCTATCGTGCTCTGAGTAGAACCTCGGACTACATCCGGCATTCTCTGGCAACCGGTCACAGTGTCTGGATCGCACAGCGCGACGGCCGGGCAAAAGACGGTTTTGATCGCACCGAGCCTGCGCTGCTCAAAATGGTTGCTCTCGCACACCGTAAACAAGCCGACGCTTTTGCAGAGCTGGTGAACCGGGTACCCATCGTCCCGGTATCCATTTCTTATGAACTTGATCCCTGCGATCGGTTGAAGGCGCACGAGCTGGCTTTCAAGAAACGCTGGGGTGAATATCACAAGGCGGCGGACGAGGATCTGATGAGTATCGTCAAAGGAATGACGAATTATAAAGGCAGAGTGCATCTGCACTTTTCTGCACCCATGACCGGGAATTATGAAAATGCCGAAAGCCTGGCGTTGGCGATCGATGAACAAATTATCAGCGGTCTGGAGGTCTATCCGACGCATGCGAGGGCGGCACAAGAACTCGGCCTTGAGGATGTACCGGTGACGGGCCCCTGGCTTGCGCGAGTTAAGGCTACATTTGATGCAAGACTCAAAGGCTTGCCGCCGGACGAACGTCTGGAAATGCTCAACGGCTACGGCAATCTGATTCGTAATCGTCAGCAACTCGGGCTCGATGCCGAGCTCACCGTGCCGGTTGCCGAACCAGCAGTATAGGAACCTGCGCTGCTGAGCGCTGCACGGAAATCCGCAGGATCAGGCCAGGTACTGCAGCGGCGGCTCCTGCAACGCGGCCTGCTGCTCGCGCAGCTCCAGGATGTGTTCAGACCAGTACCTTTCGGTGTCGAACCAGGGAAATGCCGTTGGAAAGGCAGGATCATGCCAGCGTCGTGCCAGCCACGCAGCGTGGTGCATGAGCCGCAGAGTCCGCAGGGGTTCGATGTAGCCCAGTGTCTGCAGGCCGATTTCATGGAACGGCAGATAGGCGTCGAGCAGCACACGCAGCTGGCCTTCCATCTCGTCGCGTTCGCCGCTCAGCAACATCCATAAGTCCTGAATTTCCGGCCCCATGACGCAATCGTCGAGATCAACGAAGTGCGGCAGGTCACCGCGCCACAGCACATTGCCCATGTGACAGTCACCGTGGATGCGCTGCTCGGGCAGATCTTCCGGTAACAACTGCTCAATGCTTGCAAGCAGATGCTCCGAGAGGGACGCATAAGCGTCTTCGAGCTCCAGTGGCAGCCAGTTGTTGCCGAGCAGGTACTCGCGGCTTGACCGACCAAGGCGCTCGATGGAGAGTCGCGCGCGATGCTCGAATTTTCTGACCGCGCCGACGCTGTGGATTCTGCCGAGCGTGCGGGCCAGAACTTTGAAATCCTCGGTGTTTTCCAGATTGGGCGGATGCCCACCCTGCCGTGGAAACACCGCAAATCGAAACCCCTGATACGTCAGCATCGTGGCGCCATCGAATGCCAGCGGCGCAACCACGGGCAGATCGAGTTGCGCAAGTTCGAGGGTAAATTCGTGTTCCTCGAAAATTGCCTCATCGCTCCAGCGTTCGGGTCGGTAATATTTGACGACCACGAACTGGCCCAACGGCGATTGCTCATCGAGCTCAACCTGGTAGACACGATTTTCGTAGCTGTTCAGTGCAAGCAGGCCGCCCGTGGTCACGAGACCAAAATTCTCCAACGAATCGAGAATCAGATCGGGACTCAAGCCCTCGTAGGGAGTGTCTGCTTCGGCTGTGTCAGAATGTTCGGGCATCTAGGGCTACCGACTTGATGAGAGCATGGACACGATCACCGGGGCGCAGGTTCAGGCGCTCGGCCGACAGTGAAGTGATTCGTGCATAAACAATCGCGTTTGCACAGCGCAGGGTCAGCAGCACGGAACCCCGACCGTCGGTGGCCTGGTCGACGAGTTGCACCGGCAGCTGATTCAGCATACTGCTTTCCGGGTGCGGTGAGCGAGCGATGCTGATAGCACGGGCTGGAATCTGCAGCCGAATCTCCGGTGCCAGCTCACTGAGATCACCGCGCACCCACAGTGACAGGGAATCGAGTTCGAGCCGGCTGAGATTGTGGCTGGGATCGAACTCTTTGAACCGGCAGGTGAG
>CBDUDJ010000282.1:0-4269 GCA_965365885.1 uncultured Gammaproteobacteria bacterium | reverse complement strand
AAGTCTATCTTGCCCGAGCTGTTAGAGGCAGGAATGCGCAGAAAAGGCCGATGAACGCAGCGCCTGCTACCGAACGTCGATGGAGATGCCAGATCTCGGGATCCTGTAGCCATTTGCTGACAGGCTTTAACGCAGGATGCTTACGGACCTCAGTGGGTTTAGGCAGGTACCGGCGCAGCAGGTTCTTTGGCATAACTTCGATTATGCACGTTAAGGATGAATGTCGCATATGCAATCGATTTTGCTGGCGTTCAGCCTGGGCATACTGGCATTTGCCAGTGCTCACGCCACGCCAAACCTTACTGCGTTCGGCTTGTTCACGGCCGGCGTGTGCTTGCCAGCAGCGGTGTTTGGAGTTCGTGTCAGTCTGATCGTTGCAGTGATCGCAGGCTTTGGGTTTGGCGCGTACAGCAACTCCGAGGCTCTCGCGGAGCGGGTGCCCGTTTGCAGTGACAGCAAGTATCGATCACTGACTGTGCAAATCAGCGATGTACCCGTTATTCAAGCGAACACTGCATTGCCGCGAGAGGGATCGGACAACAGCGCTGTGCGGCATCGAGCTCGCTTTGCCGCTCGAATACTCGAGGCTGTCGAAACCGATTGCCACGGCTTGCACGAGCGCCTGGTGAGATTGTCCTGGTATGAACCGCCCGATCTGCGACGCGGCGATGTCTGGCAGGTGAGTGCGAAGATACGACCGCCCTGGAGTTACCAGAATCCCGGGGGCTTCGACTTCGAACGCTGGTTGCTTGCGAAGGGTCTCAACGGGACGGGCTACATCCGCACCGGAACGAGAGTATCTCGGGAAGATGCTGCGTTGTTGCTGGGCTCGCAGCTGCAGCAGCGAATTCGGCAATGGCTGCTCGCGCGCGAGACCCGGCATGCTGGAATAATCTTTGCGCTGCTGACCGGTGACGGCTCTCTCATCGAGGCTCCTGTCTGGCAGGCGTTTCGTGACAGCGGCACGATTCACCTCGTCGTTGTATCCGGCCTTCATGTCGGGATAGTTGCGGCACTTGCGTTGCTGCTCGGGCAGATTCTGGCCAGGCTTTTTCCAGTGCTGCTTTTGTGGCTGGGGGCACGGCGTTTTGCCACGCTCTTTGCCGTTACGGGTACTGCTGGTTACGTTGCGTTCACAGGTTTTGGCTTGCCTGGGGTGCGCGCCTGGATCATGGCCTCGGTGATGCTGGGCGCCCTCGCGCTGGGTCGCCGTTTCCCCGTCGCCCTGATGTTTCTGATTGCCCTGACCGGCATCCTGATCTCGGATCCCCTTGCGGTGCACCAGCAGGGTTTCTGGCTTTCGTTCACGGCAGTTGCTGGCTTGTTGTGGTTCTTTCAGGCGCGCGCGAATCGTCTGGGGCGTAGCGGGGGGCTCCTGCTGACGCAATGGGTGTTGCTGATTGTCATGCCACCTCTGCTTGCGAGCCTCAACGGTGCCGTTCCGCTGATTTCGCCGGTGGCGAATCTGCTTGTGGTGCCTGTTATTTCGCTGGTTGTCCTGCCTTTGAGTTTTCTCGCGGCAGCTGCGATTTTTCTGCTGCCGCCGCTTGCAGATCTGGTCATCGTGCCCATCGAATTCCTGCTGGACGCGGTGCAAATCATCATCAGGTTCTGTGCGCGCATGCCACAGCTGCATGCCGCTGCAATCTCATCGACTACCTTGTTGTTTCTCACCATCTCCTGCGCCGCACTTCTGGCAATGCCTGATGCGCGAAGAATCCTCGCCTTGCTTCCTGTCTGGCTTGCCTGGCTGGCGTCGGTGGATACCGCGATACCACCAGGAGAATTTCAGCTTACTGTGCTCGATGTCGGCCAGGGCAGCGCGATAATCGTCGATACAGCGCGTCATCGACTGTTGTTTGACACGGCGCCGAAGTACCCCGGTGGCTTCGATCTGGGCACGGTTGCCGTGGTACCGGCAATTCTGGCGACGGGAACAGCTGAGGTGGACCGCGTTGTGTTGAGCCATGATGACAGTGATCACACAGGCGGATTTGGGGCGGTCCACCAGGCTGTAAAAATCGGCAGTACCTGGGTCAGCCAGCCTGCGGCTGCCGATTTGCCGCCGCACGTGGAGCGCTGTCGCACGGGAACCGGCTGGCGCTGGGATGACGTGGATTTCGAATTCCTACATCCTCCGCCGGGACTCGATGCTACTGACAACGAGCAATCCTGTGTGCTGCTCATCAGTAATCCTCGCCGCAGAATTCTACTCCCGGGTGATATCGGGCGAACGACCGAACGTCGCTTGCTCGAAGAGCGGGATCTGGCGGTCGACCTGCTCCTGGCGCCGCACCATGGCAGCAGCACGTCATCTTCACCGCGGTGGGTTCAGGAGTCGGATCCGCAATTTGTCTTCGTCAGCGCCCCGCGTCGCAGTCAGTACGGTCACCCGCAACCCGCGGTTGTCGAGCGCTACGAAAAAAGCGGCGCACAGGTTTTCGTGACTGGCTTGGATGGCGCGCTGCGTTGGCGCAGCTGGGGTGATGAGCCGCCGATGCGCTGGCGTTACGATCGGGCGGCATACTGGACGAACCAGCTTCCTGAGCGAACTCTATCCCGGTTCTCTGAACTGCCAGGCGAGCGCTTTACCGGCAACTTGCCGGTCGTGGTCGTCACCGAAAGTGATTTCCTTGAGGTCCCGAACATTGTCCACCCAGCGGAAATTCCGGTAGCTGCCGTCGGCCGGTAACGTGAATCCGGTTGCGTCCACTCGGACCAGCACGTAGATCTTCATCGTTGCGGCTTCAGGCATGTCTTCGGCACCGGTAGTTGCCATGTCGAAGGCGTGCTCGATTGCGAGTGTGGGCAACGCAAATTGTTCGAGCAGTGATTGCTGCAGGGACTCCTTCCAGTTTTCACCGACGACGAGGTACTCGCCGGGGAACAGCCATTTGCCATGTTGTTGGACGACGAGCAGTTGGCCCTGCTCGTTGAGGGTCAGCGGGCTCAGGTGAATCTGGAAATAATCGCGACCGATTGCGAGTTCGGAACGAAACCGCTCAACACTATCCCACAGGTGTTTGCCGGTCTTGTTGATGAACGCAAGGCCGATACCTTCAGCGTCGCTGCGCGCGACCTGCATGTCGACCGTCGGCATAGGTTGATTGTGCACAGAATCAGGGTTCAATAACGTCAGCTTCAACTTAGCGCCAGCGTGGATGGCCGTGTTTTCGAGGTACACGTAGACGCCACCTTCGGAAACATCCCGGGCAACGCAGCGTATTTTTCCCAACGAAGGATGCTGCAGCTCAACGAGCAGCGGTATCTGAACTCTCGTATGTGACCTGTTCTCCGCCTGATTCGCCGGAGAGTCGGCCGCCTCGTCGAGGGCCCCGGTGCCTGTTTCTGCTTGCGCTGCATCTGCGCTGGCGGAAGTGGACTCTGCCGCAGCCGTCTCGTTGAGCTCTGCAGCCTCTCCTGCGGATGACTTCTGATCTTTCTTTTTCTGTCGGCGGAGTGATATGCGGTCGCGGCTCATTGCGTTGTCTTTTTACCTGTTGCTGCTGCGCTAGTTGGTGGTAAAGCCAATTCGTCGTCTGTTGTTAGGTATATCAAGTTGTGTATGTCAAGTTTGGTGTATGCGTCAGGCTGCATCAGCCATTGAAAACGCCGAATTCGGCCGCATTGTAACAGCAGTCGAAAATTGAGGAACAGCCATGCGCCTGGACAGAATGACCAGCCGATTGCAGGAGGCGTTGGGCCAGGCGCAGTCGTCGGCAATCGGCCATGACCATGCGGCGCTGGAAACCGTGCACCTGCTGGCTGCGCTGCTGGAACAAAAACCAGGCGGCAGCCGCGCGGTGCTGCGCAGCGCCGGTGGCGATCTCGCAGCACTCGACGAAGCTGTTGCAAGCCAACTCGACCGTTTAGCTGTGATTAACAATCCTTCCGGGGAGGTGAACCCGTCGCCGGACTTTATCAAGGTGCTGAACCTGGCCGACCGACTCGCCCAGAAAGCCGGGGACAGTTATCTTGCAAGCGAACAGGTGTTGTTGGCGATGCTTGGCGACGAGCAGGTGGGCGTGCTGCTGAAGCGCAGTGGCGTCGGACAACAACCATTAGAACAGGCGATCGCGATGTCCAGAAATGGCGAAACAGTGACGGACCCGGGTGCCGAGGAAAACCGGGAGGCGCTGGACAAGTACACAATCGATCTCAGCGAGCTGGCAGAGGCGGGTAAACTCGATCCCGTTATCGGTCGCGATGATGAGATTCGGCGAACGGTGCAGGTGCTGCAGCGGCGTACCAAGAACAACCCCGTGCTGA
>CBDUDJ010000281.1:0-4280 GCA_965365885.1 uncultured Gammaproteobacteria bacterium | reverse complement strand
AAGTCAGGCACTGCTTGCGGATCATTTGAACATCCAGCAGTTCGCGGCGGTAATCGGTGGCAGTCTTGGCGCGATGCAGGCAATGCAGTGGGCAATCGATCAGCCGAGCCGACTGCGCGCCGCGATTTTGATCGCCTCGGCGGCAAGACTCTCTGCACAGAACATCGCCTTTAACGAAATCGCGCGCCAGGCAATTACCTCAGATCCTGCGTTTCACGACGGCCACTACCGGCAAAATGATGTAAATCCCGATCTTGGCCTGATGCTCGCGCGCATGGTGGGGCACGTCACCTACCTGTCAGATGATGGCATGCGCCAGAAATTCGGCCGGGAGCTGAAATCGGGTGA
The DNA here is from genome assembly GCA_965365885.1 of uncultured Gammaproteobacteria bacterium. Taxonomy (GTDB): domain Bacteria; phylum Pseudomonadota; class Gammaproteobacteria; order Pseudomonadales; family Azotimanducaceae; genus SZUA-309. The sequence continues at coordinate 3,932 of CBDUDJ010000281.1, read as the reverse complement.
CATCCGGCTTGGCCGCGAGGTGGAATTTCAGGTTGAAAGCTATCTGCACTATCAGGGCCGTTCTTTTTCTCAGCGCTTTGACGCCAACAGCTACATTCTGATGACCCGGGCACTGGACTATTTTGACCCGGCTGCAGACTTCGACAACGATCTCGCAGCGACGTTGGCAAACACCGAATGCAGCTTCTGCGTGTTGTCGTTCAGTACCGATTGGCGATTCCCAAGCAGCCGCTCGAAGGAGATCGTGGATGCGCTGATAACTGCCAAGAAAAACGTGGTCAGCGCTATCATCGAATCCGAGCATGGACACGACTCCTTCCTGCTGCCGATTGATCGCTACTTCAACGTACTCGGCGCCTACCTGCAACGCTTGCTTCGAACGTCAGTCGATTCGCAGGTCAAAGATGCGACCTGATCTCAAAATCATTTCTGATCTCATCAAGCCCGGTGCCCGGGTGCTCGACCTCGGCTGCGGCGAGGGTGATCTACTCGCCCAACTGCAGCAGGACAAACAGGTCAACGGTTACGGTCTGGAAATCGACGCGGGGAACATCACCGTCTGCATTGACAAAGGTGTCAACGTAGTAGAACAGAACTTGAATGAAGGACTCGAGAACTTCGCCGACAACAGTTTTGACATGGTGGTGATGACGGAAACACTGCAATCAGTCAAAGCACCGGACCGCATGCTCGAAGAGATGTTGAGAATCGGAGAGCAATGTATCGTGACGTTTCCGAATTTCGGCTATTGGCGCTGCCGTTTGTATCTGGCAACACGCGGCCGCATGCCGGTCGTGAAACATTTGCCACACACCTGGTTCGATACGCCCAACATCCATCTGTGCACATTTCACGATTTCGAAGGCCTTTGTCGTGACAAGGGACTCGACATCATCGAGCGATTCGTCGTCGATGCCGCTCATGTAAACGGGCCACTAATCAATCGTTTTCCGAATTTCTTTGGCACCATCGCCTTCTATCGTCTCGGTCGAGAGCACTCGTGAAGCGTTGGTGGCTTTTCCTGTCTGCGCTGTTCGTGCCCCTGTTGCTCCAGGCGGAGCAAATGCAGAAGTTCGGTGATTGGGAAGTGCACTACATCCTGGTGCCCACGACGTTTTTGAAACCCGCTATCGCAGAACAATATGGCATCGTGCGTGGCCGCGACCGGGCATATCTGAATATATCCGTACTCGATCGTGACTTAGACCCGGTCTCGATCGGTATCGATGGCACGATGACAAATCTGCTCGGTCAGCAGCAAGACCTGGAGTTCAGAGAAGTTCGCGAAGGCAGTGCGATCTATTATCTGACCACCATCAAATACACCGACCGGGAGGTCTTGCGATTCGAGATACTCGTGACTCCCCCGGAGGATTCGAGCAAGACGCTGAAGTTTCAGCAACAGATGTATTGGGACGGCCGTTGAAAGCGGTCCTTGCCAGCAACAACCCGGGCAAGCTGAGCGAGCTCTCCGCATTGCTCGCCCCCCTGGGATTCGAGCTCGTCTCCCAGGCGCAACTGCATCTGTCCAGCGCGGAGGAAACCGGCTGTACGTTCGTTGAAAACGCGCTCAGCAAGGCTCGTCATGCCAGCCGGCTCGCGGCCATGCCGGCTATCGCCGATGATTCAGGAATTGCGGTGGACGCACTGGTGGGCGCACCGGGCGTGCACTCCGCACGATTCGCAGGTGTCGGGGCAACAGACGCAGACAACAATAACAAACTACTCCACGAACTCGTTGAGTTTACAAATCCTGCCGCCCACTACTTCTGCGCCGTTGTCTATCTGGCGCACGCAAAGGATCCCGCACCGCTGATCGCCACCGGCCGTTGGGATGGAGAAATCATCGCAACACCTCGAGGGAATAACGGCTTTGGCTACGACCCCTACTTTCTGCTTCCAGATCTTTCTCTCACTGCCGCCGAGCTTGCGCCAGAACACAAAAACAAAATCAGCCACAGAGCTCAGGCTGTGACTGAATTGTGTCGCCAGCTGCGCCATTTGAAGGTCGGTTGAATCGATGGCAACCGAGGACGCTCAGTCCAGAGCTATCAGCGTCTATGTGCACCTGCCTTGGTGTGTGCGCAAATGCCCCTACTGCGATTTCAATTCCCATCCTCTGCGCGGTACGTTGCCGGAAGCCGACTACGTCACAGCGCTGCTAGGCGATTTCGCTGCGCAACGTCACCGGCTGAAGGACAGACACATCGAATCAGTATTTTTCGGCGGCGGCACCCCGAGTCTTTTCTCGGCGGACGCTTTTGCTCAAGTGCTTGAGCAACTCCAATCGTTTTTTTCAAGCTCTGTGGAGATCAGCCTCGAGGCAAATCCCGGGACGACTGAATACCACGCGCTGCGCGGATACCACGACGTCGGCGTCAACCGGCTGTCACTTGGCGCGCAGTCTTTCGACGACTCCCAGCTGCAGCGACTTGGCAGAATTCATAACGCCGCTGAGATAGTCAGCAGCTATACAAAAGCGCGCGATGCTGGATTCGACAACATCAATCTTGATCTCATGTACGGACTACCCGAACAGACCAGCGCCGAGGCACGCAGCGACTTGGCGGCCGCAATCGCACTGGGACCCGAACACATCAGCTGGTATCAACTCACGCTCGAGGCTAAAACCGAGTTTGCCCGGCGACCGCCCATTTTGCCGGTGGACGCTACTCTCGCCGACATAGAGCAGGACGGTTATGCCCGCTTGGCGGCTGCCGGGTTCGAGCGCTATGAAGTGTCTGCCTTTGCCCAGCGCGACAGGCAATGCCGGCACAACGTCAACTACTGGTCCTTTGGTGACTACCTCGGTATCGGCGCCGGTGCTCACGGTAAGCTGACCACACAGACCACACCGCAATCCGGCTCGATTCAACGCTGCGTAAAACCCAGCCAGCCGCGTTTGTATCTTGCCGACCCCGCAGAGGAATCTCTGACTACGGTAGCGACGAACCAGCTGTCCGGAGAATTCATGTTGAACGCATTGAGGCTTACCGACGGTGTCGCGCTGGAACACTTTGCAGCTCACACGGGCCTGCCACTGACGGCACTGGAGCCCGCGCGGTGCGCTCAGATTGCAGACGGTTTGCTGGAAGCCGGACGTCTGGCGGCAACGGCACGCGGATTTGCCGTGCTCGACAGCCTGGTTCAGGAGTATTTTTAGCTAGTTTCTGGACAAAACCTAGCCAGCCTCTTTGCGGTAGGCCAGATCCCAAACCGCATGACCCAGTTTCTGGCCACGCGCTTCAAACCGGGTAACCGGTCGAACTTCACTGCGGGGTGCAAAATCGCCCCCACTGAGACTCATAAGTTGCGTTTCCGCTTCGAGGCACTCGAGCATCCACTCAGCATAGGGTTGCCAGTCTGTCGCCAGCAACAATTCCCCACCAGGGACAAGACGACTGGCGAGCAACTCGACGAAGCCCGGCTGAATCAGGCGGCGCTTGTGGTGACGCTTCTTCGGCCAGGGATCCGGGAAGAAGACGCGCACTTCGCTCAGACTTGCCGGGGCGAAAGCTACCTGCAGAGCGTGGTTCGCATCATCTTCGACAAATCGCAGATTTTCGAGTTCAGCGCTGCGCGTGGCAAGCAAGGCAGCTCCGATTCCTGGCTGATAGACATCAATACCAATGAGATTCCAACCAGGCGCAGCTTGCGCCCAGGCAATCAGCGCTTGCCCCATACCAAAACCGATCTCGAGAGCAAGGGGGGCTGTGCGGCCGAACTGGGCGCTCCAGTCGATGGGGCTTTCGGCCGGTGGCAGCAGCATAGTGGACGCATCTGCCAGGGCGCGGCGCTGGGCTTTTGTCATCCGTCCGCGACTGCGGAGATAGCTGCGGCTCTGTCGCAGTTGTGAATGTCGTTGCGAAGGTGTTTGTGACTGCACCACGCCGGTTTAGCGTAACGCAGCGTAGAGCAAGCCAAACCACCCC
>CBDUDJ010000280.1:0-4287 GCA_965365885.1 uncultured Gammaproteobacteria bacterium | reverse complement strand
CATGGCCGTGTTGAAAACCACTTCACCGACCGACTCGCCATCAATACCAATAGACAAGCCGTGAAACAGGCTTCCGTCTTCTAAGGCGAGTAACGCCGGCGTCAAAGTGCTTCCCAAATCTTCCAGTTAATCGTGCGGTCCCAGCTTTCGAATTTACAGCGCCCCAGTCACGCCATCGAATCATCTTTCAGCTGCAAAAAGGCGAGATCGATATGCCTGAAACGCTGGCTACGATCTCGCCTGGATTTGGGTGGCGTAGTCTACCCAAGTGTATCGGGGAAGCCCAGGAAATCTCCGAATAGTTCCAGAAACTTTTGCAAGCCGCCCGCTATTTATCTCCTTGAGATTGCCCAGCACCGGCAACGGGGAGGGCTTACATCGTTTCGAAACTGGCGCTCTGACAGCTCGTTCAGCCGGTCAACGGTCCCAGCACATCCTGCATGTCGAACAGACCCGATTGCTGGGTTCGCAGGAAGCGGGCGGCACGTAGTGCGCCCTGGGCGAAGTTGTCGCGGCTTTGTGCGCGGTGGGTAATTTCTATTCGCTCACCGGCACCGGCATAGATCACGCTGTGTTCGCCGACGATGTCGCCTCCTCTGAGCGTAGCGAAACCGATTGTACGGCGATCGCGTGGTCCGGTTACGCCCTCCCGGCCGTAAATCGCATCCTTCGCAAGATCCCGATCCAGCGCCTCCGCCAGGATCTCGCCCATGCGCACGGCCGTCCCGGAAGGGGCATCGATTTTGTCCCGGTGGTGAATCTCCATCACCTCAACATCCACGTCATCGCCGAGGGCTCTAGCGGCAATCTCGACGAGCCGGAAACAAAGATTCACGCCAATGCTCATATTCGGTGCCTGCAGGATGGCAATGTCTGCGGACGCTGCGTCGATCAGGGACTGGCCGGTGGCATCGAAGCCGGTCGTGCCGACTACGATCTTTTTCGCACCTTCGCGACAGGCATGCAGCGCATGCAGGGTCGCCTCAGGAACGCTGAAATCAATCAGGATATCGAATTGCGGCAGGGCGGCGGTGATGTCCTCAATTATCGGGATTCCGAGCGCGCCGATACCGGCAACCTCTCCGGCATCCGCACCGAGGAGCTCGCTGTCCTTGCGTTCCAAAGCTGCAGCCAGAGTCAGGTCGTCTGCTTCATTGATCATGCGGACGAGGGTGCGGCCCATCCGACCGGCAGCACCGGTTACCGCCATGCGCATAATTCGTTCCTCTCGATCCAAGCTGCCGCACGATCGCACAAAGGGATCATCCCGGCCAGTTAACTGCCACTTTAACTGTCACCTCAACCACCGAAAAGGACGCTTGCGCGTTAAGGTTTCAATTCGTCGAAGAAATCTTTCACACCTCGAAACCAGGAATTCTCTTTAGGTGAGTGTTTGGCACCCCCTGCTTCGGTTGAGGCCCTGAACTGCTTGAGTAGATCACGCTGAGCTTCGGAGAGTTTTACCGGTGTTTCAACGTTCACCTTGCACAGGAGATCGCCGATACCACCGCCACGTACCGGCGTCACACCTTTACCGCGCAACCGGAACATCTTGCCGCTCTGGGTTTCCGCCGGAATTTTGAGTTTTACCCGGCCATTGAGTGTGGGAACTTCCAGCTCCCCACCGAGAGTGACGTCAACGAACGAAACCGGCATTTCGCAATAGAGATTTTTTCCGTCACGCACGAAGATCGAGTGTTTGCGCACTTCGATCTGAACGTACAGGTCACCGGCTGGACCACCATTGAAACCAGCCTCACCCTCGCCTGACAGACGGATGCGGTCGCCGTTGTCGACACCGGCCGGAATTTTCACAGAAAGCTTCTTCCGTTTTTCCTGGCGTCCGCTGCCGCCGCACGAACTACAGGGATCCTTGATGACCTGACCGGCACCACGACACCGTGGACACGTTTGCTGCAGGGAGAAAAAACCCTGCGCCACACGTATCTGTCCTGCGCCACCGCAGTCCGGACAGGTCGCGGCACTCGTGCCGGGCTTGGCGCCCCTGCCATCACATGGCTCGCACGCAGCAAGCACCGGAACCTCAACATCTATGGTGTCGCCGGTGACGGCCTGCTCGAGATCCAGGTCCAGGCCATAGCGCAGATCAGAGCCGCGCTGGACGGAGCTGCGCGACTGACCGCCGCCACTACCGCCAAAGATGTCACCGAATACGTCGCTGAAAATGTCACCGAAGCTCGTGCCGTCGGATCCGCCCGGGCCACCCATATTCGGATCGACTCCCGCATGGCCGAAGCGGTCATAGGCTTCCCGCTTATCACTATCAGAGAGGATTTCGTAGGCTTCTGTGGCCTCTTTGAATTTATCCTCGGCCGATGCGTCGTCCGGATTGCGGTCAGGATGGAATTTCATGGCAAGTCGACGAAAGGATTTCTTGATGTCACCCTCGGCAGCATCCCGATTCAATCCCAGTACTTCGTAGTAGTCTCGTTTCGCCATGTGTTGGATCGCTTGATTTCCTGCTACCACCAACCACGGCGGCCGCTTGCGCTTGTTGTTCTACCCGCTTCGCTTATCGGCTTAGAGTCGCAACAGCCTTACTTTTCCGGCTGGTCGTCTTTGACCTCTTCGTCTTCGACCTCTTCAAACTCCGCATCAACCGTTTCGCCATCAGAATCTCCAGCGTCTGCCGTATCACCGCCCGGCGCCTGGCCGTCCGCGGCTGCTTGTGCCTCTTCGGCGTAGAGTTTCTGGGCCAGTGTTGCTGAAGCTTCCGACAGCGCCTGAAGCTTCGCTTCGATCGTTGCCTTGTCGCCTTCCTGCAACACCTCCTCTAGCTCGCTGGCTGCAGTTTCGATTGCAGATTTTTCTTCCTCTGTGGCCTTGTCGCCAGCATCCGTTACGGTCTTGCGAGCGGCGTGGATCAAACCATCAGCCTGATTGCGCAGATTGACCAGTTCTTCGAATTTCTGGTCTTCCTCGGAATGAGCTTCGGCATCCCGCACCATCTGATCGATCTCATCATCGGAGAGACCCGAAGATGCCTTGATGATAATCGACTGCTCTTTGCCGGTTGCCTTGTCCTTGGCGGAGACGTTGAGAATACCGTTGGCATCGATATCGAAACTGACCTCGACCTGCGGCATGCCGCGCGGTGCCGGTGGAATATCGGCGAGATCGAAGCGGCCGAGTGATTTGTTCTGGCCGGCCTGCTTACGCTCGCCCTGCAAAACGTGAATTGTCACCGCCGTTTGATTGTCATCTGCCGTCGAAAACACCTGCTGTTTCTTCGTTGGGATAGTCGTGTTCTTCTCGATCAGCACGCTCATCACGCCACCCAGAGTCTCGATGCCAAGCGACAGTGGAGTCACGTCGAGCAGCAACACGTCTTTGACATCACCGGACAATACCGCTGCCTGAATCGACGCACCGATGGCAACCGCTTCATCCGGGTTCACATCTTTACGCGGCTCTTTGTCGAAGAACTCTCTGACCTTCTCCTGTACCAGCGGCATTCGGGTCTGACCACCAACCAGAATAATGTCATCGATACCGGAGGCTGCCAGGCCTGCATCTTCCATCGCTGTCTTACAGGGTCCAAGCGTGCGCTCCACCAGATCGCCAACCAGCGACTCAAGCTTCGCTCGGGTGAGCTTGAGCACGAGGTGCTTGGGGCCGGATGCATCTGCGGTGATGTACGGCAGATTGATTTCCGTCTGCTGGCTGTTTGACAGCTCGATCTTGGCTTTTTCCGCCGCTTCCTTCAGACGCTGCAACGCCAGTGGATCGTTGTGCAGATCCACACTGTTGTCTTTCTTGAACTCATCGGCCAGGTAGTCGATCACGCGCAGATCGAAATCCTCACCACCTAAGAATGTATCTCCATTAGTGGACAGCACTTCGAACTGGTGCTCGCCATCGATCTCGGCAATCTCAATTACGGATACGTCGAATGTGCCACCACCGAGGTCGTAAACGACGATCTTGGTGTCGCCACGCTTCTTGTCCAGGCCATAGGCGAGCGCTGCCGCTGTGGGCTCGTTGATGATCCGCTTCACTTCCAGACCAGCAATCCTGCCGGCGTCTTTGGTGGCCTGGCGCTGAGAGTCATCGAAGTAAGCCGGTACAGTAATCACCGCTTCAGTGATTTCTTCGCCGAGGTATTCTTCGGCGGTCTTTTTCATCTTTTTGAGCGTCTCAGCGGAAATCTGCGGCGGTGCCAACTGCTCTCCATTGACATCAATCCAGGCGTCACCGTTATTCGCCTCGCAGATTTTGTAGGGCACCATCTTGATGTCTTTCTGCACCACGTCACTGGCAAATTTG